>JBEGOB010000399.1:0-4478 GCA_041182265.1 Verrucomicrobiota bacterium
TTTGATGATCACTCATGAATGTCGGGACAGGTGGATTAGACCAGTCGTCTCTGAGTGTCAAATTTTATGTTTCTGGAGAATTCCGCGGTATTCTCCGTGGGCCGAAGGGGTCAGCCAGATCTCGAGCGATCGCATTTTGCGCATCGAGGCGCAGGTCAATCACTCCGCTTTTTTCTCGGCCTTCTCGGCGGATGTCGCTCGCATCGCTGCGGCGTGAAGGACATCGACGATTTCCATGACGTCTGTGTTCTTGCTCGCCAGCTTGGAGAAATCGATGAATTTCCTCCGAGTCATCGTATTCAGTTCCGGGGGCCAGTCATCTGGCGGAGATTCTTTAAATTTCGAGGATGGACTGTTGGAAATGATGGTCACCATCCGGTCGGCGTTCGCGGGAAGCGCGTCGAGGACCCATGCGGCGATGAGCGGAGGTGCGAGTTCTTCCGGGAGAATTTCGATCACTTTGCCCAAAGCGTTCCGGTCTGGTAGAGCCTTGCAACTCAGCCAGCGGGAAACGTTGGTTGCGCTGACGCAGGCGTGCCGGGCGAGATCCTTTTGTGTCCACCTGGTCGTTGCCAGCACATCTTGAAGGCGTTGGCTGAATCGGATCATGTGACGCAGTATTCAGGGCCAACGATCCGTTCGGCAATCTGTAAGTGTGCTTGACGCAATCTTGCGATAGACGCAGTATTGCGACATGAGCAATCGTATACCCGCCCAGCGCTCCAAGATCCAGAGGATTGCTCCCCAGAAGCCGCTTGTGCTGACCCTGACCTCAAGAGAGTCGGAGACCTTGCTTGCCGCGGTGCAACGCATCATTCGCGCCTCGGAGCCCCCGATTCCTCCAAGCGAAGGTCTGGAAAAGGCGAAATCCCCGCGTCGCTGATCCTCGCTGCCGGTCACGACACCTCCCGTTTTTGAAAATATCTCTATGTTGAACCAACTCCATCCCGGTCTTTCTCTTATGGGAGTTGAGCCTGAGAAGATCGTCCAGGTGGTCGCGGTGATTCCGATAGGTGACGGTGCTGTCCAACTGATCTATCGGCTGCCGAACGGGTCGATACACGAACGCTTGGTCACCGATGAGGATTTGGTTAGGATTTCCCCAGCCACTGTGAAAAGGCCGTGGTCCTTCGAAGGAGACGGCATCGCCTTCAAGCTCGCTGTCGAAGCCAAGCGCATCGATCTGGCCTTCCTCTTCGATCCAATGATGGCGGTGCACACCTCGAATGTGGAGCCGCTGCCTCACCAGATTTCCGCCGTTTACGAGTCGATGTTGCCCCGCCAGCCACTTCGCTACGTTCTCGCTGACGATCCCGGTGCTGGAAAAACCATCATGGCGGGGCTTTACATCCGTGAGTTGATCATGAGGGCGGATTCACGCCGCATTCTAATCATTTCTCCTGGCAGTCTGACCGAGCAATGGCGCGATGAACTTTTTGAAAAATTCGGCCTCGAATTCAGGGTCTTTTCTCGTGAACTCGAAGGGGCCTCTCCCAGTGGCAATCCCTTCGAAGACCTCGACCACCTCATCGTCCGCCTTGATCAGATGGCGCGGAACGAGGAGCTTCAGGACAAGCTCTGTGCGGAATCCTGGGACCTTGTGGTTTTCGATGAAGCTCACAAGCTCTCCGCGCATTTCTTTGGCAGTAAATTGGAAAAAACCGGGCGCTATCGTTTCGCCGAGCGCATTGGTGCGCAGACGCGGCACTTGCTGCTGATGACGGCCACCCCGCACAACGGGAAGGATGAGGATTTCCAACTCTTCCTCGCGCTCCTAGATTCGGACCGCTTTTACGGTAAATTTCGCGACGGCGTGCATAAAGTCGATACCTCCGACATCATGCGGCGCATGGTGAAAGAAGAGCTCGTCACCTTCGACGGCACGCCGCTCTTCCCCGAACGCAAGGCCTACACAGTCAACTACGACCTATCCGATCCAGAGGCGCGCCTCTATCAGGATGTCACCGGTTACGTCAGCACGGAAATGGGCAAGGCTGACCAGCTCGACGGCCAGCGCCGCGGCTCCATCGGCTTCGCCCTTACTTCGCTTCAGCGCCGCTTAGCCTCCAGCCCGGAAGCCATCTATCAGTCGCTGCGCCGACGTCGCGAGCGCCTCGAAAAACGTCTGCGCGAGGAGAAACTCGGTGCGCGTGCGGAAATTCTCTCAAAGGAAACTTACGAACTTGTGCCCGAGGATGATGATGACCTCAGCGCAGATGAGCAGGAAACCCTTGAGGAAACACTCGTCGATCAGGCGACCGCCTCGCGGACTATTGGCGAGCTTGAAATTGAAATTCGCATTCTCGAAGGCCTTGTATTCCAAGCCGCCGATCTTGTCGCCTCCAAGCAAGATCGCAAGTGGGACGAGCTTTCACGCATCCTGCAAGACAGCGAGCACACCCGTGAAAAGGACGGACGCCTGCGCAAACTCATCGTTTTCACGGAGCACCGGGACACTCTCAACTACCTCCAACGGCAGATCGCTGGCGTCATTGGCAATGATCAGGCGGTCCTCACCATCCATGGCGGCACTCACCGCGACGACCGGAAGAAAGCCCAGGCGCTCTTCCGCTCGGACCCTGAAGTCCGCGTGCTCCTTGCCACAGACGCTGCGGGCGAAGGTGTGAACCTTCAGAACGCCAATCTCATGGTCAATTACGACCTGCCGTGGAATCCGAACCGCCTTGAACAACGCTTCGGCCGCATCCACCGCATTGGCCAGCGCGAGGTCTGCCATCTCTGGAACCTCGTCGCCAAGGAAACTCGCGAGGGCGACGTCTATCACCGCCTCCTCCGTAAGCTCGAAGTCGAGAGCGAGGCGCTCAAAGGACGCGTCTTCGACATCCTCGGCGAGGTTTTTGAAAATCATAACCTCAAGGACCTCCTCGTCGAAGCCATCCGCTACGGCGACCAACCGGAAATTCGCGAAAAGCTCTGGCGTCAGGTGGATCAGGCACTCGATCACGGAAACCTTCTTCACATCTTGGAAAACCACGCGCTCGCCCAAGAAACCATGAGCCCCACACGCCTCTTCAAGGTGAAGGAGGAAATGGAAAAAGCCGAAGCCCGCCGTCTCCAGCCATACTTCGTCCGCGCCTTCTTCATGCAGGCCTTCGAGACACTTGGCGGCTCGATTTACCGCCGCGAGTCGGACCGCTGGGAAATCACCCACGTCCCCGCCGTCTTGCGCGATCGTGACCGCCTCATCACCGGCCGCAACCGCCGCGAGCAAGCGCCGGTGCTCCGCCGTTACGAGCGAGTTTGTTTCACCAAGGAAGCCGTCCGCCCCAGCGATCAACCCGGTGCACCTGTCGCCGTGATGCTCCATCCCGGCCACCCCTTGATGCTCGCGGCCAGCGATGTGCTGCTAGAGCAACACGCCAACCTTCTGCGCCAAGGAGCCATCCTCATCGATCCCGCAGACGATGGAATCGAACCAACATTGCTTTTCCTGCTCACTCACGAGGTGAAATCCGGCGACGGCAGCGTGCTTTCGAAGCGCCTCCAATTCGTCCGCGTTCGGCCCGACGGCTCGGCCACCTTCGCCGGGTGGGCACCGCATCTCGATCTTGAACCGCTTGATCCGGCAGACCGGCCCTTGCTCGATGCGCTGCTGCTGGAAACTTGGCTCACTTCGGATCTGGATCAGCGCGCGCTTGAGCTCGCCGCCAGCACACTCGTTCCCGAGCATTTTAAGGAAGTTGCCGAGCGTCGCGTCGCCCATGTGGAGAAAACTCTTCACGCCGTCCACGAACGGCTCACCAAGGAAATTGACTTCTGGTCCGACCGCTTTCTCAAGCTCCAGGACGATTCTGCCGCAGGCAAGGACGTGCGACTCAATCTCGAAAACGTCCGCCGCACCCTCGGCGATCTCGAACATCGGCTGGAGTCTCGTAAGAAAGATCTCCTCGCCATGCGCCACGTCAGTTCCGCCACGCCGGTGGTCATGAGCGGCGCGCTCGTGGTTCCCGCTGGATTCCTCCGCCAACAGCGCGGTGAAATTCCAGCGCACACGTTCACCGTCGATGCCGCCGCCCGCGCTCGCATTGAAAAAATCGCGATGGATGCAGTCCGCGTCACTGAAGAGGCGAAGGGTCACACAGTTGTCGATGTCTCAGCCCAGAAATGCGGCTGGGACCTCACCGCCTATCCGCCTTCCGTGAATGGGAAACTTGCCGCCGCCCGCCACATCGAGGTGAAAGGCCGGAGCAAAAGTGCGACCACCGTGACGATCACGCGCAACGAAATTTTATACGCTCTCAACCAGTCCGACAAATTTGTCCTCGCCATCGTCCTCATCGACGAGGCAGACGCCGTGGAAGGTCCGTTCTACCTCCACTCTCCATTCACCCAAGAGCCGGATGCTGGGGTGGCTTCAATCAATTACGCACTCAGCGATCTTCTTTCCCGCGCCGTGCTTGCCTAACAACCATGTCCGATTACCCGATCAAATCGCCTCGCAAGCTCATCGAAGTTGC
>JBEGOB010000400.1:0-3266 GCA_041182265.1 Verrucomicrobiota bacterium
AAACCCTATGTTCCCGTCGCTCAGCGCCGGATCAATGCGCAGAGTGAACTGCAAAAAATCCAGAAAAAAGGCCGAGTTATCGAGCCGTTAGGTAAGCTCAGCCACCGCAGTAAAATCGCCACGAGCTTCTGGGGCAGCGCTTGGTGCAAGCACCTTGAATCCTTCAGCGACTACGAAAACCGCCTGCCGCGCGGGCGCACCTACGTCCGCAACGGCTCTGTCCTTCACCTCGGCATCACGCCTGGCCGCATCGAAGCCATCGTCCAAGGCTCCTCGCTCTACGAGCAAACCATCACCATCAACACCCTACCCGCCACCACCTGGCAAACCCTCCAATCCCGGTCGCAGGGAAAAATCGGCTCTCTCATCGAGCTACTCCAAGGAAAAATTTCAGGGGAAATCATGACCATCGTCACCCACAAGGACGACGGGCTTTTCCCCAAGCCAAAGGAAATCAAACTCAGTTGCACCTGCCCAGATTACGCGGGACTCTGCAAGCACCTTGCAGCCGTGCTTTACGGCATCGGCGCACGCCTCGACACCCAACCTGAGCTCCTCTTCAAACTCCGCGGTGTCGATCACAACGAGCTTATCTCCGCCGCCGATTCCGCCACCGTACTTGGCAACGCCGCTCAAACGTCTGGCCGCCGCCGCACCCTCGACTCCGCAGCTCTTGGCGACGTCTTCGGCATCGAGATTGAACCGGAAATCGCGCCTGCCGCTCTCAAGAAAACCCGCAACCCGGCGGCCAAAGCCACAAAAACCGCCACAAAAAAATCACGAGATTTCAAAGCCAGCTCCACCTCCATTCGCAAACTCCGCGCCCGCCTCGGACTCACTCGTCAGGCCTTCGCCGCCAAGCTCGGCGTCAGCGCCCAGAGCATCGCAAATTGGGAAACCAAAGGCGGCCCGCTCAAACTGCAAGCCACAAGCCTTGCGCGCCTGCAAACCCTTGCGCTTGAGTCAACGTTAGACGCTTGATTTCCAACTCCCACCATGCGCATTGCGCCAGAAAGAATGACACCCAGAGGCAAACGATATCTGGAATCATGAGTCAAAAGAGCAAAACCGAATATTTAGAGAGTTACCGAGTGCGGTATCCGAACCGAAACCGAGCAGGGCGAAGCGCGATGATTCATGAGGTTAGCGACACTCTCAACGGCAAGGTCAGCCTTGGGGAAAAAGGCGAGAAGACGAGGTTCCAAGGCGACTCACTCCGAGGCGGAAAAGGCCGTCATCAAACGTGCTTGGAGTTCATCCACCGAGAGCCAAATCGCCTTACCCGATTCGATCATTTCAGAGCGTTCTGCCAAAACCTTGCCGTGCCAATCGGGCAATGGGTAGTCGATTCCCTCCTTGGAAAAAGATTCCCACAAGAGTTCCATGGCTTCGACCCGTTCACTGGATGACATTCGGGAAATTTGCTCCATCGCCAACATGAAGGAAACTTAGTTTGTAGTTTGGTCACAACCAAGTCTCCAAAGCCCAACCCAAAAAACTTTGCGGCCTTTACGCTTTTTCGCCAATCTCTTCCTCCCTCATCCTCCCCACTCAGCCGTAAGAATCTCCCTGAAAACCCCTCTCCGGACCACATCCTCAACGTTTTCCTCGACTACCTCACCACCACCGCCACCGAGCCCTACGACCACCAGGAAGAAGCCATCCTCTAACTCTTCGCCGGCAACAACGTCATCCTCAACACCCCCACCGGCTCCGGAAAATCCCTCGTCGCCCTCGCGCTCCAGTTCAAATCCCTCTGCCACGTCCTCGGCCCGGAAAACGTCGGCATGATCACCGGCGACGCCACCGTCAACCAAAACGCCTGCGCCGACACCGCCCGCGCCCCGACTCGGACTCTAAGTGCATTTGGAGTTCTTCCGCCCCAGGTTGCGAGATATGAAGGATTTCCTGGTCAACATTTCTCCTTGAAATCATTATCAAATTCGGCAACGTTTAACGCAAGTGATCGAAAACTTTACCTGCTAGGAAACCGCCAAAGTCTTTCATGGGGAAACCTCCCGGAAATTCCCGGACGATCTTCAGCCACGGGCGCTCATGAGACTCCGTCAGCTTCACCGGATCATCGCCATCGACCAACTCCGCCAACCACCTTCCAACCGCCTCGAATCACTCTCTGGCAATCTCAAGGGATTCTGGAGCATCCGCATCAACCAACAATGGCGCATCGTCTTCCGCTGGAAAGACGGCACCGCCGCCGACGTCCAAATCACCGACTATCATTGATCCACCGCCATGAAAAAGAAACCGCAACTCATCCCGCTGCTCAACTTCTTCGCCGAGACCCTCCGCGACACGCTTGAGGAATCCAGCCTGTCCCAAGCGGAGATCGCCCGCCGCTGCGGCATTCCCGCCCCACACCTCACCCAGATGAAACAAGGCAAACGCCGCTGCACCCCTGAATACGACCTGCGTCTCAGCGCCTTGTTTGGCATCACCCCCGGCATGTGGATGAACCTCCAACTCGACTACGAATTCATGCGCGCCGACCGCGAAAAAGGCGAGGCCATCCGCAAGGAAGTGCAACCCTGCGCAACGTGAGATGCCGGGAATGTTGAAAGGCGAAACCTGAACCGAAACACTGACCCAAAACACGTCCAGTCCGACCAACGCCCGGTCCCGCTCGAATTCGAATACTCCACCACCCAGCTCTAGGAAAAAGTCGCCGATCTCAACGAACAAGGCCGCTCGCCCGTTTATCTCGTCCACTTCACCCAGAACGCCTGCGCCGACACCGCCCGCGACCTGCTCTCCACCAACTTCTGCATCAAGGAGGAAAAGCACGCCATTGCCCTCGCCCTCGACGCCGCCGATTTCCGCTCCCCTTACGGCCGCGAACTCTCAAAAATCCTCCGCCACGGCGTCGGCATCCACCACGCCGGGCTGACACCAACATCGCTCAAGCAAACTTACAGCTCCCCCGCCAGCGCTTCTTGAAACGCTTCAACGAGGCCATTGATCCACTCTTTGTTCTTCTCGCTGTCATCTTCTTTCGACCAGCGAATAAAAGTCTGCTGCAGCCAGACCAACAGACTCTTCGTGATATACGAAAGTGGAAACACCCAGCCGTCGAATTCGATAAAATCCTTCGTCACCACCGCATGCTTCGGAATAGGGAGTATCGGCAAATCCGCTGCGGACACAATCCATTGTCCATCCGGACTCCGACCGAACGGCGGGGCGGTCGTGATGTCAGGGATAGAGCGGTCAAAGGGTGGTTCAAATTTCATTCGGCGTTCCCTCAAGAA
>JBEGOB010000401.1:0-11685 GCA_041182265.1 Verrucomicrobiota bacterium
CCGGGGAGCCGATGAGAATGCCATTCAAGGGGGAGCAAACCGGAGCTTTGCGCGAGACATCCGACTTTTTGGAAAATCAAGCATGATCAGGCTTGGAGAGAAAAAGGGAAACTCGGTCTCAATGAGACCAAATCCAGAGATAGAACTCCAAAATGGGAGTTCTGCACTGAGTGGAGACCTCAGAAAAATTGGAGAATCGGTCTAGCGAGCACCTGAGCGTGCCGCAATGTGTCGGGCCTAACCCAAGGCAATCTTCAAGTAGGCAGCGGTCCGAGACAATTTTGAAGAAGCAACCTTTTCGGGAGGGCCTTGGACAATGATTTTACCGCCTCCTTCACCCGCTTCGGGTCCGATGTCGATGATCCAATCGGCCTCCGCAGCGACAGTCATGTGGTGTTCAATCACAATGACGGTATGACCTTCATCCACGAGTCGATGAAGAACGTCTATGAGACGGTGAACGTCCTCCAAGTGTAAACCGACCGTAGGTTCTTCAATGAGATAGAGATTTGAAGTCTTAGCTTTTAGATTTGAAATCTTAGGCCTCCCCTTTACCAACTCCGAAACCAGCTTAATTCGCTGTGCTTCACCACCGGATAGAGTTGGCGACGCTTGTCCAAGTTGAAGATAACCCAGTCCGGTGTCGGCCATGAGTTTCAGAGGAGCGGCAATACGGGGCTGGGATTCAAAGAATGTGGCAGCCTCGTCAATCGTCATTGCTAAGACTTGGCCTATGTTTTTCTGACGAAATGTTACTTCGAGCGTCGCTGGGTTGTAACGCTGGCCATTGCATGAATCACAATGAACCCATGTGGATGGAAGGAAATCCATTTCGAGTTTAACGCGACCATTTCCTTTACATTCAGGACAGCGTCCGCCCTCGGTATTGAATGAAAACCTAGATAGATCAAAACCACGCATGCGCGCTTCAGGTAGTTGAGCGTAAAGGCCACGGATTAGATCAAAAACTTTGACATAGGTTGCAGGGCAAGAACGTGAAGTTTTTCCGATCGGCGCCTGATCAACCTCATAGCAGGCTTTGATTTCTTTCTCTCCGCTGGTTTTTGTAAAAGGAAGATTTGACTTCTTGATCCGTGTGGTCTGCGCTTCATTTTTAAAGAGCGCAGCGATGCAGGCATGCATAAGGAACGATTGCCAAGCACCGCATTTCACCGCAGCGTCCTTCACATTGTTTCGGATTGAATCACAGGCTTTGATGCCTATTTTGAGGCTTATAGCTCGGTTCCCAAGCCCTTCGTCTGGTCTGCGAAAACCGCTGATATTCTTGGAAAATGAAGCTTGGTCGTAGGCAACTCAATGACGTGCAATTTGGCTGACGGGCTGCACTGGTAAAAGGTTATTAGAACTCGCAATGACCGGGCGTTCTCGCAAAAGGTATCACATCTCGAATATTCGCCATGCCTGTTACGAACATCAGCAAGCGCTCAAACCCGAGTCCGAAACCTGCATGGGGAACGCTGCCATACCTGCGTAGGTCCGTATACCAAGAGTAAGACTCCGGATCCAATCCGTGTTTTGCAAAATTCGCTAACAAAACATCAAGCCTTTCTTCTCGTTGGCTACCACCAATGATCTCACCAATCCCTGGAACAAGAACATCCATGGCTGTTACGGTTTTTTGATCATCATTCAGGCGCATGTAAAATGGTTTGATCTCCTTAGGGTAGTTGAAAACAGTCACCGGGCTTTCGAAACAGTCTTCTGTTAGCCATCGCTCATGTTCCGATTGAAGATTGAGTCCATATTTGACTGGGAACTCAAATTTCTTGCCACTTGCAATCAGTCGCTCAACTGCATCGGTGTAAGAGATTCTTTCAAATGGGCGACTTGCCACGAATTCGAGACGCGCACGAAGTCCTTTATCGACGAATTTTTCGAAGATTTCGAGATCTCCCTCGCTCTTTTCAAGAGCTTCCCGCACCAAGTATTTCACGAGGCATTCGGCAAGATCCATGTCTCCCTCCAAGTCGCAAAACGCGACCTCAGGCTCAATCATCCAAAACTCGGCGGCGTGGCGCGAAGTGTTTGAGTTTTCCGCACGGAATGTGGGTCCGAACGTGTAAATATTTGAGAGAGCGCAGGCAAAAGTTTCCCCTTCCAACTGGCCGCTCACCGTTAGATAAGCGCGTTTTCCAAAAAAATCATCGGCAGGATTGGATGATTTTCCTTCGGGAAGTGTGGTGACTCGGAACATTTCGCCGGCACCTTCACAATCGCTGGCTGTGATGATCGGCGTGTGGACGTAGATGAAATCTCGTTCTTGGAAAAATCGATGCACGGCGTAAGCCATCCGGCTGCGCATGCGAAACATGGCCCCGTAGAGATTGGTCCTGGGTCTTAAATGGGCGATTGACCTGAGGAATTCCGGGCTATGACCCTTTTTTTGGAGTGGATAATCATCGGGCACGCCGCCAAGCAGCTTGATTGACTCAGCATGCATTTCCCAAATTTGGCCTGTGGCGGGGGACGGGACTAGCTTGCCGCGCACCTCGATCGAGGCTCCGGTGTTCATTTTAGAAATGGATTCATAGCCGGGAATCCCCGCGTCGGCGATGATTTGTAAGTTTCCCAGACAGCTGCCGTCGTTGAGTTCTAAGAAAGAGAAGGCTTTGGAATCCCGTCTCGTCCGCACCCAGCCAGCGACGTGAAGGTCGGCGGCGGGTTCCGCTTGCTTGAGAACATGTTTAATCAGCGATCGCATGAATTTGAGTAACGGTGTGCTGCCGATTTGTCAAAGCAGCCAGATGAATTTAGTGATAGTTTGCGACTTAAAACGTGGTAGCAAGGGGCGCACTGCAATCAGCTGACCATGAAATGGATTTCTTACTTATTCGCCCTTGCCACCTTGCCGCAAGCCAATGCGTGGTCGCCCAGTCAAGAGCCACCGCCGATGGCATTGGATTCTTTCGTGCTTCCCGACGGGTTGGAAATTACCCCGTGGGCCACGTCCCCTGCGCTTTTTAATCCGACAAATTTGGATATTGATCACCTTGGGAGAATTTGGGTGACCGAAGGTGTGGCATACCGAAGTAAGGCCCAGCGGCAGCCAGCGGGTGACCGAATCATGGTGCTTCAGGACAGCGACGGAGATGGCAAATGCGATCGTTCCGAGGTATTTTGGCAGGACCCCGAGTTGATTTCGCCCTTGGGAATTGCGGTTTTTGACAATGTTGTGATCGTCTCGCAGCCGCCGAATTTGCTCAAACTTACGGATGTGAACCGTGATTTGAAATTTAACGTCGCAGATGGAGACACGCGAGAGGTTCTGTTGACTGGGTTCAATGGAAAGAATCACGACCATTCGCTGCACTCGCTAACAGCGGGGCCGGATGGGAAGTGGTATTTCAATCAGGGCAACGCATGCGGTGTTTTCACGGATCGCTCGGGTAAAACGTTTCGAATTGGTAGCACCTATTATAAAAGTGGTGGTGGTGAGTGGCCGGTGGATACAAAGGCAATATCCGGTCAAGCGAGTGACGATGGGTTCGTCTATGTGGGTGGCTTCACTGTGCGGATGAATCCAGACGCGAGCCGTGCGGAAATCATTGGGCATGGGTATCGAAATTCCTATGAGCAGACGATTACCTCGCGTGGATTTGTGTTTCAAAATGATAACGATGACCCACCGGCTTGTCGCAATAGCCACGTGTTAGAGCATGGAAATGCTGGCTTTTTCTCAAACAATGGCACCCGGACATGGCAGGCAGACCAGCGGCCTGGGCAGGACACGCCGACTGCGCATTGGCGGCAGGAAAACCCAGGAAGCATGCCGGCGGGAGATGTTTACGGCGGCGGATCGCCCACGGGCATCGCCTACTATGAAAATGGTGCATTAGGAGAAAAATTCAATGGGACGCTTCTATCATGCGAAGCGGCGCGCAACGTCGTTTTTGGGTATCAGCCCAAGTTGGATGGTGCTGGCTTCGCCTTGCAACGCAGCGATTTTTTAACGACCAATCCTGAAAAAGTGTTTGATGGTGCGGATTTCACGGGCGGTGTTAAAAAGCAAACCAACGCAGCAGCGGACAGTGTTGCGAAGTTCAACTTCCGCCCGTCTGATATTTGCGTTGGGCCGGATGGTGCTCTATATGTTGCGGATTGGACCGACCCGCGGGTGGGTGGCCATGACACGAAAGACGAGGCGGCATCGGGTATTATCTATCGGATTGCGCCCAAAGGTTTTAAATCATCCGTGCCGAAAATTGCGCTCGATTCTCTTGATGGGGCGGTTCTCGCTTTGAAATCCCCGGCTGTGAACGTCCGTTTCCTGGGTTTTCAAAAGCTCAAAGCTTCTGGGGCTGCGGGATATCCTGCGCTTGTGAAGGTGATGAAAGATCCGAATCCTTACGTCGCAGCGCGTGGAATTTGGCTGCTTCCCTACATGGGTGAAAAGGGGCGCGCCATGCTTGATCAAATCATCGCCGGTGAAAATGCGGCGAATCGGCTTACGGCGTTTCGTGCGATTCGTCGGACGGATGGAGCGATTGACGCCCTGCCGTATGCGCGGAAACTTGCTGCGGATCCAGCGCCTGAGCTGCGAGTGGAGGCCGCGCTTGCCATGCGTTATCGCGGTTTTGACGAGGCTCGCGAAGTCTTGGTTGCCGTTGCAAATGCCTATGATGGCAGGGATCGCGCCTATTTGGAATCCTTGGGATTGGGGGCGGGCCACCACACCGAGGCGCTTTGGAAGGTTCTCGCGCAGAGTGGAAATGCAGTTTCGCCTGCTGAGTGGTCGGATGGATTTGCGCGGCTCACTTGGCGCTTGATGCCGCATGCTGCGGTGGCGCCGCTCAAGCTTCGTGCGGCCATGACATCGTTGAGTGAGGTGCAGCGCAAGCTCGCTGTGGATTCGCTCGCCTTCATCAAAACCCAAGAATCCGCAGACGCTTTGATGGATCTTGCCGCGCATGGCTCGCCAGTTCGCGAGGCGGCCTTGTGGTGGATTTTACACCGAAATGACGGGGAGTGGGCGGATTTCAAACTGCGCCCAGAACTTGAGAAACGTGGGTTGATTGAAAAACCGGTTGCGTTGGTTGAGGTGATCATCCCTGCCAAGCCCGAGAGCATGAAATTCACGGTTGCGCAAGTTTTGGAACTCAAGGGAGATGCCGTAAAAGGGAAACTTGCGGCCGGGCGCTGCATCATGTGCCACCAAATCGACGGAGCAGGCCCGGATTACGGACCTGCGCTCAAGGGATTTGCCGGTCGCCAGCCGCCGGAAGTCATCGCGCGTGCCATCGTGGATCCATCGGCAGACATTGCCCATGGTTTCGAAGGCACGGCGATCCATCTCAAAGATGGCAAATGGATTGACGGTCAAATTGTTGCGGACGGTGATCCGGTGGTCATTCGCTCGACGGGCGGCATGACGCAGAAAGTCCCGAAAAGTCAGATTTCTGGGCGTAAGGCGATGGATCGTTCGCTCATGCTTGGTGCGGATCAACTGGGGCTGACCGCGCAAGATGTGGCGGATATCATCGCTTGGATGAAAACTTACTGATCACCTGAATTCGCGGTATTTCCGTCACTCCGGCGTTGGCAACTTCTTGTGAGAGCCGTCGCAGAGTGGCGGATTGGCGGTGTGTTTGCATTGGCACCACCAAATGGTTTTCTTCTCGGGGACCTCGAATTTTACGGGTTGCAGGCCAGTTCCCTTGTGCGAACCGTCGCAGAAAGGGGGATGCCCGGAGCGCCCGCATGAGCACCACCAATGGGTTCCGGCTTCCACTTCAAGAGCCAGAGGTTTGTTGTCACAGATAATCGGTTCGTCAGCCATGGCCAGAATTCTGGCGCATTCTGGAATCTAGCGCGAGACGGAAACTGGAAAATTCTCCTGGGATTGCGGCAGACGGATTTGACTCGTGGCGCGTTGATCGGTTGCGGGAGTTTGCGCCTTCAGATTCCGCTTGGGGTATCTTTGGGCGGGCACCTCGTTGAGAAATGTTGCGCCAAGCCAGGCCGCGAGGATGACTGAGGAACCACTGACAAAGCGCCGCGTATTCATAAAATGCTGAGGAATAACCAATCCAATTCCGCCGCAGGTTCTGAATTCCCAGTGCACAAATAGCAACTTCAAAGATTTCACCTCGATCACGTGCGCTTCTTCTCAAAAGGGGTTGTCGTCTCCCGTGCTTGCCGCTAGCATCCCCGCCACGAGACACTTGCCACGGGCATCGCTCGTTTAGACCGCACACTTTCCACAACCTCATGGGCATTTTTAACAAACCCCGCCTCCGCAGCCTTGATCGTCGTGAAGACATGCCGGAAGGCCTCTGGGTGAAATGCCCGGATTGCGGCGCATTGATCCACACCTTGGAGCTGAAACAGAATCTCCACGTTTGCCACCATTGCAGTCACCACTTTCTCATGGACTCGCGGGAGCGGATTTCCCTGCTGGCGGATTCTGGGACGTTTGAAGAAACCCATGCGGATCTTGTTTCTGCAAATCCTTTGAATTTCACGGGTTATGAAGGGAAAATTGCGGGTCTCCGTGAAAAAACGGGGCTCAATGACGCCTTGGTTTCCGGGCGTTTGTCGATTCACGGCCACCCGGCGATGATCGCCGTCATGGACTTCCGGTTTTTTGCGGGTTCGATGGGTTCAGTCGTTGGCGAGAAAATCACGCGGGCCATTGAGACGGCTATCGCTGAAAAGCGTGGGGTGATCATTGTCTCCGCCTCATCAGGGGCGCGGATGCAGGAGGGCATGCTCTCGCTGATGCAAATGGCGAAAACCTGCGGCGCGTTGGCACGACTTTCCGAGGCAAAGTTGCCTTATATTTCGCTGCTCACTCATCCGACGACTGGCGGGGTTACGGCTTCGTTTGCGACCATTGGCGACGTCAATCTTGCGGAGCCCAAGTGCATGATTGGCTTTGCGGGACCGCGTGTTGTCAAGGAGACCACTCACCAAAATCTTCCGCCGGGCTTTCAGACTGCGGAGTTTATGCTCGAGCATGGCCTCATCGACGCCATCGTGCCGCGTCATAAACTGCGCGACCGCCTTGGGGATTTGTTGGGTTACATGATGCCGCTGTGATTGCAGCGGGTGGGAGCGGTGTCCCGCTGAGACTTGCCTAGCCTTCCCCCGGAGGAGTGATGACGACCACGCGCTCGACGCCGCGTTTTGAAAATTCCTCCCAGTAGCGTTTTTCCCAGGCGGTGGTGCGGGCACGGCGTTTTTCCTCGCTGAGTTTGTCCCATTCCTTGAGCCCGATGGCCCGGGCAAGATCACGGTCGGCAAGGCGGACTGCGAGCTCATCCCAGAAACTTTCGTTGCGGAACTCCTCGTAGCACTCGTGATAGAAGAGCTGCTCTTCCATCTCTTGTTTCACGCGGAAACGCTGGCTTTCCTCGTCGAACTCGATCCAGTCGCCCAGTCCGGAGTGGCCGGCTTTTTCGAGAATTTTGCTTTCAAGATTCTCGAAGGCGGACACCTGATCGTTCGAGGTTTCCTTCTGGTTCCATGACGCGACATTCGCCGCGAGGCTAACCATTTCCACCAGTGTGGCGAGTTCTTGATCGGAGAGGCGCAAATGCATTCGTGTTGAGAACAAACCACTGCCCGGGCTTACCCGCAAGCTTGCAACACTCGGAGCTTGATCTTCGCAAATTCCTTATGCAGCTTTGCGCCCTGCCCTGCACGAGTAGCTCAGCGGTAGAGCGGTCCGCTTACACCGGATTGGTCGGCGGTTCGATCCCGTCCTCGTGTACCAGCTTTTTTATGAGGTCTCGTCAAAGCGCCAGACGTCTAAAATTTCGCCTTTGTTGCAGGCGTTCGGAGTTTCCTGAATTAAGCCGCGGCTGAGGTATCCATGATGCCATTCCATCCAGTGGGCGGCACCCGGAGTCATGAATGAGCCCGTGTTGATGATGCGGCGGCGGCCGTGCAACCAGCTTCCGGTGCGGTGAAAATGGCCGAGCACGAGGAGTTCGGCGCGCGGGAAATAGGTTTCGCAAAAGGAATTTCCAGCCGATCCTTGGGTGGCCCACGCTTCCAACATTTTCAGGGCGCGGCCCGGTGGGATTGCGGCATCATACGCGCGGGCGGCGAAACTCCGGCCAGTCGGGTGCTCCACGGAACATAGCTGACGCGCGATTTTGCGCGCCACTTGCAAGCGTTCGAGGATATTTCGCCCGGCTTGAGGGTGCTCGCTCCAGAGCGCTTGGACTCGGGCTTGGTGCAAGATAATTTCACGCTTCCAAGGGGAGCCGTCGCGGAAAAGGGCGTCGCCATGAGTGATGATGATCCGCCCGCCTGCCAGCTCCACCCAGCCGGGTTCCGTCCAGCTCGGATCGTGATTTCCGGGTAAAAACACTGGTTCAGTGCCTTCTTCGCGGCACAGTGCCTTCAACTCATTGAGCATGGAGAGCGCGCGGGCGTAGAAGGGCTCGGCGAGTTCCTGCCAGGTGTCGCCATTGAAAATGACGCGTGAGGTGCCGGCGATGAGCGGGCGCAGGGAGGAAACTTGGGTGATTCGCGAAACTTTGTGGCCGAGGTGGAGGTCGGACAGGATGCGCACCGGCTTATCCACCGACGACTCGGCGCTGGCGCACCGCCTCGAAAACGCAGACTCCAGTGGCGACGGAGACGTTCAGGCACTCGACTTTTCCAGCCATGGGAATGGAGGCGAGGAAGTCGCAATTTTCCTCGGTGAGACGGCGCATGCCCTTTTCCTCCGCGCCGAGAACCAGTCCGAGCGGGCCTTTGAGGTCGATGTCATAGATCGACTTGGATTTCGCGTGGTCCGAGGTGCCGACGAGCCAGAGGCCGGCGGCTTTGAGCTTTTCCATGGTGCGCGCCAGGTTGGTGACTTGGGCGAAGGGGACGTGGTCGGCGGCCCCGACGGAGACGCGGCGCACGGTTTCGGTGATGCCGACGGCCTTGTCCTTGGGGGCGACCACGGCATGCACGCCGGCGGCATCCGCCGTGCGTAAAATGGCTCCGAGATTGTGCGGATCTTGCACGCAATCCAGAATGAGAATGAATGGAACAGACTGAGCGGCAACGATGGCCATCAGATCGTCTTCATCGAGCGAGGGCGTGATGGTTTCCACCGCTTGGACGTGACGGTTCTCGCGCGCTTGTTTGTTTTGAGTGCCGTGCGGAGGAGAAAAACGAGGTTTCATGCGCGAAATTTGGTGTGGCGTGCCGACGGAGTCGAGGGTTTTGACGATCGGTCGGGAGGTAAAAAAGGCTATTTTTTTGGGAATTTCGTGGCGAGCCAGCGATCGAGGAGGGGAGGCCATGCGGCGAGGTCGCCTTTGCCGTTGAGGCCGTAGCCGTGGCCGCCTTTTTCGAAGAGGTGGAGGGTCACGGGGACGCCGTTTTCCTTGCAGGCGGAGGCGAAGGCGAGGCTGTTGCGGCAGTCCACCATGTCATCCGAGGTGCTGAGAAGGAAGACGGGCGGGGTTTCGCGGGTGACGGCGAGTTCGGTGGAAACTCTCTCGGCGAGTTCGGGCGCGGGGTCGGGACCGAGTAAATTTTTGCGTGACCCGGAATGCGTGGTTTTCGGGTGCATGGAAATGACGGGGTAGATCAAGATTGAGAAGTCCGGGCGGCAGCTTTGGCGGTCGATGGCGTCTTGAGTTTCCTCCGGGAAGGAATCGGCAAAGCGAGTGGTGCAAAGGCTGGCGAGGTGGCCGCCGGCGGAGGAGCCCATGACGCCGATGCGCGTGGGGTCGATGCCCCAGGCGGCGGCGTTGGCGCGCGCGGTGCGGATGGCGCGGCGAGCGTCAAGGAAGGGGACGGGGAAGCGGTAGCCAAGTGTGGGGCCGACGCGGTATTTCACCACGATGCCGGCGATGCCTCGTTCCGTGAGCCATTTCGCGTAGTCGTGGCCCTCGTGATTTGCGGCGAGAATGCCGTAGCCTCCGCCGGGAAAAATGAGTGCGGCGGCACCGGTGGCCTTTTCTGGGGCTGGGAGATAGACTTGGTATTGGGGGATTTCGATGTTGCTGAGGCGTCCGCCTTCGCCAATTTTTTCGGTTTGGGCCGGGGCTTGCTTTGCGCCGGGGGCCTCTTGTGGCCAGAGATTGATCCACTCGGCATGGGCAAGTGAAGCGAGACTGATGAGGATCATGGCAGTGCGGTGCATGGTGTTGGCTTAGTGGATCATTGGATTTTTGCAATCAGGATCATCCATTGGGCAGCTTGATGCGCGCGGGGACGTCTTTCACTTCGAAGCCGGCCTTGGTGAGGGCTTCCCAGATGTTGAGGAGGCGTTCGAGTGGGAGTTGCTTGTCGGCTTCCAGTTCGAGTTTGCGACCGGGGTTTTGTTTTTGATAGGCCTGCAAGTAGGATTCTAAGAGTCCCTCAGGCACGGCGAGGGCGTCGAGGCTGATCTTGCCGTTGGCGTCCACCGCGAGAATGGAGCGGGTGTCCGCGACGGTATCGGATGGGATTTCACGGACGGTCGGGAGCTCGATGCGGAGGATGTCACGCGGTTTTTTAAAGTTGGTTGAAACGATGAAGAACACGAGGAGAATGAAGAGGATGTCGATCATTGGGACGATCGGCACCTCGGCGCGCTTGCGGGGTTTGCGTTGGAAGTGCATGGCGAATTCAGGCGTTGGTGCCGTTTTTTTGGCAAACGCCAGCGAGATCCGAGAGGAGGGATTCTAGGCGCGCGGTCATCATTTCGATGCGGCGCGTGAAATAACCATGGGCGATGACACAGGGCACAGCGATGGCAAGCCCGGCGATGGTGGTGTTGAGGGCTTCTGCAATGCCGCGGGCGATGGCGAGGTGGTCGGTGGTTTCTCCGAGTCCTTGAAAAATGGTGACCAGTCCGGAAGCGGTGCCTAGCAGGCCAAGGAGTGGGGCGATGGTGATGACGATGTCGAGCACGCCGATGCCGGCGTGGAGGTGGGCGGTTTCCTCGCGTGCGGAGGCTTCGACGGCTTGGATAATTTCGGGGTGCGGCTTGCCGTGGTGGCGGATGGCGATGGCGGCGAGGCGCGCTAGCGTGCTGTCGCCTTGTTCAAATTGTTTGAGAATCGGCTCCACGCGGTTCGCCGTGATGTGGTCTTGGATCTGGGCGATATCTCGGACGAGAGCGGTGGGCAGGACGCGGCGGGGGGAAAGAGAAAGGAATTTATAGATGATGACCATCAGCGCGACGATGGAGGCAGCGGCGAGCGGGATCATGAAAACGCCGCCTTTTGCGAGAAAATCCCAGGAGGCTTGGAGGCTGCCTCCGGACGCGGTGGCGGAGGCGAGGAGCGAAATGGAGGATGAGGTCATCGGTGTTTAGAAGTAGAAGTTGAAGAGGAGTTCGAGCGTTTCGCCATCAAGTTCAGTTTTGACGGCGGCGGGCATGGGTGGGATGGCGGCGTTGCGTATGGAATTGAGAGTGAAGCCTTTCTGGACCTCGCCGGTTTCCATTTCGCCGACGAACTGGACGGTGCGCACCTTGCCGGTGGCTTCGACGAAGAAGCGGACGGTGAGGAAGCCCGGGGTGATGAAATCGCGGTGGCGTGCGCAATTTCGCTGCCATTCTTGTTCCACGGCGCGGCTGATGAGTGCTTGGTAGCGGCCGAGTGGCGAGTCTGCGACGTCGAGTGCGCTGCGCCCATTGCGTGAGATGGAGCCGCGGATGGCGGTTTTGCGTTGTTCGCTGCGGAAGGCGGGGTCCTTGAGTTTTGGTGCGGGCGGGGTTTTGGG
>JBEGOB010000402.1:0-4811 GCA_041182265.1 Verrucomicrobiota bacterium
TCAGCGTCGAGTGCCTGCCAGACATCGAGTGCGCAAAAGCCGATGCGTTGCTGGTCCTTGAGCACATGGGTAATGCGCTCAGTGGTAGAGCAGACGATGCCGAAGGAAAATCCCCGGCAGACCCCGAAGGCGAGGCCTGTGAATGTGGATAGATCCCGCCAGGTCAGCGAGTGATCGGTGTCCTGCCGATACTTGCACTGGACTGCCCAGAACTCGCCGTCACGGGTTTCAGCGACGATGTCGATGCCTTGGTCGGTAGCGGGGAGCTTGAGTTTTTTCAAAATGGCCTGCGGAACTTCGGGGCCCAGCCAGACGTGCTTGAGTTTGCTGGCATACTCGGGATCGAGCTGCAGATACGCTTTGACGAGTTCCTCGAAAAGGTCACCCTTCTGCTTATCGCTCAATGGTAGGAACTTTTTCTGGATGTCTTGCCACGAGGAGCATCCACGGATTATCCCGATCAGTCCGATCTGTCCTAGTGATAGCTTCATATTTGCGTGTTGTTCACTCCGCGACATTCCGCCACACGACGCCACAGAGCGGAAGCCAATTCATGCCATGTGATAGCGAGTGGAAAGACCAACTTGCACGCGGGCGCATTACTGGCGGCCACATTTACAATAGGAGGGTGATTTAGCGGCCACCGAAACATGACAGATGGACGGGCCTTTAATCAGAATCTTTCCTTGTCAGTTTCCCCCCGGCACCGTAGTTCTTACCCATGAGAAAGGCGCGATGGCTGGCTGAGTGGCGGAAGGCTGCTGGAAAACCGGTGCTTTACCACGTGCATTCAAGGGTTGTGGACCGGCGTTTTGTGCTTGAGACGGAAGAAAAGGAAAAATTCCGGACTTTGATGCGAATGCAGGAGAACTTCACGGGGTGTCGTGCGATTTCTTACTGCCTGATGGACAACCATTTCCATCTTCTGCTGGAGGTCCCCCCGATGGCGAATGGCGGAATTTCTGATGAGGAATTGCTCAAACGTTTGTCAGCGATTTACGGCGAAGCTTTCGTGGCCGTGGTGGCGCAGGAGTTGGTAGATGCTAGGACGGCGGTCTATACGAGTGCGAGTGAAGCTGGGATGACCGAAGCGGTTGCTGCGATCCACAAGCGTTTCATCTATCGCATGCAGGACTTGGCCGAGTTTATGAAGGGGCTGCTGCAACGCTTTTCCCAGTGGTTCAATCGCGCGCATTCACGCTCGGGAACGCTGTGGGAGGATCGCTTCAAGAGCCTGATTGTGGAGGACGGCGTCGCAGCGAGGACGATTTCGGCCTACATCGACTTGAATCCGGTGCGCGCCGGAATGGTGATGGATCCTGCAGATTATCGATGGAGCAGCTATGGCGAAGCGGTGGGCAGGGGAAACAAAGGAAATGGCAAAAAGGCGCGGGAGGGCTTGGTGCGTGCGTATTTCTGCGATCAGGGCGTGGGATACGATGCCGGGAAATGGGCGGAAGTTTCGCGTTTGTATCGGCGCATGATGGGATTGGCGATCGGCCGGAAACCCGGGCATGCGGAAGTTTCCAAATCGGCAAAAGGACTGGGCCAAACCACCAAGAACACGGCGGAACTCCTGGAAAGCGAGGATAACGAAACGGCTCTGAAGGATCTTGGAATGGCGAAGATGTTGCGCTGTCGGATTCGTTATTTCAGTGCCGGAGCCGTGATTGGCAGCAAGGAGTTTGTGAACGAGGCCTTTGCCAGTGCGCGAGATCGCTTTGGGCCAAAGCGGAAGGATGGCGCGAGGAACATGAAGGGAGACGCGACTCCTGCGAACCTTGCTTTATGGAGCTTGAGGGATTTGCGAAAAGGAATCGCGTAAATGGAGTTCTAACGAACTGTCGGACATTCGGTTTTCATGATTCAAATGTCCGTATGTCGAGCCTTTCCCAGACTTCGAGAGTCTTTGTGAAGTGGATTGCTAGTAGTTAGAAATTGGGGAAGTGGGGATGAAAGCCCGAGAACATCCAACGGTGTCCAATATTTGGCTCATAAGTTCGATATTTGAAATATGTTGTTAGAAAAAGCGACCATGCCTGTTGGGGAGGCATGGCCGCTATGGTTTGGTGTTTGGGGGGCTGTTTTACTGCGGTTTATTTGACCACTTTGAGACGACCAAAGAGCTTGCCTCCTGGGGTGGCAGGTAGGGTGAAGCTGATGATCGAGTCGTTGTTTGCGTCAGGGATGACGGGGGTCCATGATTCCGCAGTGAGGGTGGATGAAGTTTCGATGGAATAGGTGACATCTGCGGCTAGGACGGCATCTGCACCCTTGCTGAAGGAGAGGAGACTTCCTGTTAGTGATCCGGGACCTGGGTCGCCGACTTGTGGGTCGAGGCCGAGCGCGTATTCAACGAGATTGCTGATGCCGTCCTTGTCGTCATCTCCGGCTTCGCCTTCGGTCACGTTGTTGCTGGTGGCCCACGTGGAATAGCCGCTGGAAGGAGCAATCACGAGTTTGATTTCGCCAGTTGTTGCGTAGTCAAGTGATGTGCCAGCGGGGAGGGATTCCGTCGGGGTGAATGTTCCCGTGAGCGTTCCACTGTAGGTTGCAATAACATAAGTTCCCGGTGTGGGTGTGACGGAAGTTAGGGCGATTTTTGCACCGGTGATATTTAAATCACCATTCACACTTAGCAAGTCGGAGGCGTCTGAAATTAGATCACAGGCGTAGGTTCCGGCAATCGTTGTTTCAGACAGGTTGAGCGTCCCGGTGTTGCCAGCTAAACCAGGGTTGATCGTTCCTTCCGCTCCGCCGTTCGCTGCTGCGATTAGCAGGGTGCCGTTGATCGTTCCATTGGCTCCGGTGAGCGTGGGTGTGCCCGATGCCGTAGCTCCACCGACAGTGACGGTAGGGCTGTCGATGAGGCCGGTGAGGTTGAGTGTGCCTGCTTTGACGGTGGTGGATCCAGTGTAGAAACTCGTACCGGATAGTGTTTGAGTGCCGTTGCCCACTTTGACGAGTGAGAGCTCGCCATTGGTGTTGTTGAGCGATCCTGAAAAGGTGGTGCCTGTGGCATCTCCATCGCCCAAAGTTAGGGTGTTCGTAGTTCCTGTGAAGAAGTTATCCACAGTGCCGGACCCGCTGAGTCCATTGATGGTCTCGTCGAAGCCGGCAAGATCGAGTTTGCTTGCTGTCATGACGACATTGCCTGTGCCTGTGCCGCTAGGGATTTGGTTGGCGGCACCGAGGATCAAGATTGCATTGCCTCCGTTGATGGTGGTGTTGCCCGTGTAGCTGTTTGCAGTTTCGCTCTCATTCAAGAGTGTGAGAGTCAGGCTGTTTGCTCCAGCAGCAATGACGGATAGACCTGCGGTGGGCTCGGCACCTGTGGAAATGGTTCCAGTGAGAGTGAGCGCGCCAATGCCGGCGGATCCGTTTGTTACGTTGTTGCGGAATACGACGGACGCGAGATTTGCTTGGATGTCGCCGTTGATGACATGGCCAGTGGATTCTACACGGAATGCTGCGACGGTGTCCGTGCCGGTGGCACTGTTCACGACGATGTCGTTGTCGATCACGCGGTTAGCGGCTTGCAGATAGACTTGCACCTTGTCGGTGGCGGACTCACCGATGGTGAGGGTGCCTGTGCCATAGGGGCCGCTGAGGATGTTTCCAGCTTCGTCGAGTGTGGCCGTGGCTGCGGCAGGAACGATGCGGAGTCCATTCGTTGCTGGGGCGATGGCACCCATCAGAGTGAGGCCTCCCGAGTAGGTGTTGTTCGCGGAGTTAGGGACGTTGCTGGCGTTGTTGGCACTGCATTTTACTGCGGTTTTACGGGTGGGACCGTCCTCGATCAGGCCGGTGAAGCTGGTCGTTCCACCGGTGATGGTGAGCGTGTCCGTTCCTGTGCCTTCGCCAGAGTTGGTGATGGTGTTGGAGCTTGTGCTGGCGGAGAGGCTGTTGAATGTCGCGTTGAATCCATTCAGGTCGAAGACTCCGTCATTGTTCAACTGCAGTGGGCCGGTGCCGGTGAAGGCGCTGCTGCTGCCGGGCTTGAGGGTGCCGTATATCACGCGAGTGGTGCCAGTGTATGAGTTAGAACCGGAGAGAGTGAGAGCGTTGAAGCCGAGGAGCGTGATGCCGACACTGCCGGTGATGTCCGAGGGAAAGGTGCGGTCGCCTTCGGAAAGGTCAAAACCCAAGTTGGCACCGGCTGCAAAGTTGCCGGTGGTGCCGAGGATCGTGTTGATCGATGCATCCGTAACGGTGTTCTGGACGGCGAGTGTTGCACCGCTTGAGATCGGGTAGCGGCTATTGGCATTCCAGCCTGGGAGGGCGTCTGTGGACGAAATTGTGAGGATGCCGTTCGTGACCGTTGTATTTCCCGAGTAATCGTTGGTATTGGTCAATATCACGGTGCCGGAGCCCGTCTTGTTAACAGCGCTTGCGCCGGTGATTTTTCCGGTGCCTTCCAAGACGTAGTCATTGGCGAGGATGTTGGTGAATTCCACCGTGGCTGGAGAGACGTTGGACGTGAGATTGATCGTTCCGCCACCGATGATGGTTGAGAAGGTGACGGGAGATGGGTCGGAGTAGGATGCCGTGAAGTTATTCCAGTTTAAGCTGCTCGCGTCCCAATCTCCGGTGCCGGGAGTTGTGGAATCGCCCGACCAAACGAAGCCGCCTTGAGTGACATCGAGGAACACGAGGCCAGCGTCGTCGTTTTCGAGAGTGGCAACCACACCGGGAGGAAGTGATGCGGTGTTGAGTGTGAGATTTTCAAATCCGGTGATTGTGCCGGAATAGTTGATGAGCGGAATTTGGCCGACGACAAATTGGGATCCACTCACATTGACCGAAATTGG
>JBEGOB010000403.1:0-9686 GCA_041182265.1 Verrucomicrobiota bacterium
CAACAGATCAAATAGCGGGGCCGAATAAAAATGAAAGAACCTGTTGAAAGTCAATTTTTAATTCTAACGTTATTTCTACTGCCGTCTCACAGGTTGGACATGACAAACCCTAAACTTTGAATCTACAAGGCTTTGAGGGGTTTTAGAGGAATATTAATTGTTAGATTTTTTACGGGCAGTTGATCTATTCTTGGAATAACGCGGCGATGCTGTCCCATGGAATTTTAACAATGCCAACAGATCGATCCGCTCCTACAGCGCCGTATAAACCTGCCATCTCACCACAACATCCCTTGTTCTTCGATTCCTCGTCCCGCTCCACAAGGGTTTGTGCTTTGCGTTTGGTCTCTGCCTCGTTGCGGATCCCGGCCTCTCGAAAAATTTGCTCCTCCATGAGAGTCATCAGGCGATAAGTTAGGTATAACAAGAGAGCTTGGCAGGTTTTTGCGTTCGGGGTAGTGGTCCAAGTTTCCTTCCATTTAGACCATTGCTGGAAGTCCGTGCGTTTAAGGGAGCTTGACGGTGCTCACCGAGGGGATCGTATCCGTGTCGTTTAGAAGAAGTCTGAGCTCCTCAAAGAGCTTCTCTCAAAGTCACCCAGTGCTGACGGGGTCTTGGATCCCCCTCGAAACCTGCCTCATCGCCAAAAAACAGTTCCACCTGTTCATCAGCGTAGAGTTTGGCGAGTTCCGGGAGGAATGCTTCGCGCTGCTTGAGCCATTTTTCCCTATCAGACGGCTCGGGCATCGGACGGGGAATGCGTCTGGCGTAGTTCTGCTCGTGAAGGTAGCGAACGAGCGTGCGGTAACTCATCACCAATTCCTTGTTGTCTTTGAGCCACCCACAGAGGGCGATAGCAGTCCAATGGTGCCGATTTGCCAGTTTCGGATCATCCACGACGGGAAGGATTTTTCGCTGATTTCCGCAGACTCCATAAGCCTAGGTCTTCCTGACTTGGGGCGATAGGTGATGCCGTCGATGCCGGACTGGTTGAAACGGCGGATCCAAAGCTGGAGGCAACGGATCGATACCCCGGCATGAGCGAGTGTGAGTTCGACGCTTCCGCCACACAGCATCAGCAGTATGGCGTTGAGCCGTTTCTGAGCCTTATGGTCGGGACAGCATCCAATAGCTACACGCAGCTCTTGGATGGAGTAGTTTTCAGGGTTTGGGTGATGGTGCTTGCGACCGATGGATGATCAAAGAGTGACAAAATAGGATAAGGTGAAAAATCAGTTTTTTACGCACGGACTTTTGGCAAACGGTATAGAATAAAATGCCGATTTCGCCACGCAAAGCGGTGCTTGGTTAGACGCTGATCGTATTTCGCCTTTTCGCAGAACAAAAAAAGACACCCGATCCAATGGACCGGGTGTCTTTTTTTCGAGAGACGTATGGTGGATTTACGGCAAATACGTGGTGCCCATCATGAAGCGATCGCACTCGCGTGCGGCTCCGCGACCTTCGTTGATCGCCCAAACAACCAGCGACTGTCCGCGGCGGACATCGCCCGCGGCAAAGACACCGGGAACATTGGTCACAAACTTGCCATGTTCAGCCTTGATGTTGGATCGCGGGTCTGTTTCCAGCGCAAACTTTTGCACCACTTCCGTTTCAGGGCCGGTGAAGCCCATTGCGAGAAGCGCGAGTTGGCAGGGGATGACGCGCAGAGTGCCGGGAACATCTTGTGGGACAAAGCGGCCTTGATCGTCTTTTGCCCACTCGATTTCGACAATTTCGAGACCTGTGAGTTTGCCGGCATCATCCTTGATGAAACGCTTGGTTTGGACCAAATAATGGCGCGGATCGCTGCCTTGAATGGCGGCGGCCTCTTCTTGCCCGTAGTCCATTTTGTAGACTTTTGGCCACTCCGGCCATGGGTTGTTCGCCGCACGCTTCAGCGGTGGCTGTGGCATGATTTCCAACTGAATCACGCTTTTGCAGCCGTGGCGGAGGCTGGTGCCAACGCAGTCGGTGCCTGTGTCGCCGCCGCCGATGACGACGACATCCTTGCCAGTCGCGTTGAGAGCGGGGTTGCTGCCATCGAAGTGATTGTCGAGCTGATAGCGAGTGTTCGTGGTTAGGAATTCCATCGCCATAAACACGCCATCCGCATCGCGATTTTCGATCGGGAGATCGCGCCCTTGAGTGGCTCCGCAGCAAAGAACGACCGAGTCAAACTCCGTGCGCAGGCGTTCGGCAGTCCACTCCGAATCCTTGCCGATGAAGATGCCGGTTTTGAATTCGATGCCTTCTTCGATCATCAAGTTGACGCGGCGTTGGACGACGAGTTCCTTGTCCAACTTCATGTTAGGAATCCCATACATCAGCAAACCGCCGACTCGGTCTTCGCGCTCGAACACCGTGACCGAGTGACCTGCTTGATTGAGTTGGTCGGCGCAAGCGAGGCCGGCAGGACCGGAGCCGACGATTGCGACCTTTTTCCCGGTGCGAGTCGTAGGGATACGTGCCGTCACCCAGCCCTCCTCCCAGCCGCGGTCGATGATGGCGCACTCGTTGTTCTTGATCGTGACCGGCGGTTCGATGACGCCAAGCACGCATGAGCCCTCACAAGGAGCTGGGCAGACTCGGCCGGTGAATTCCGGGAAATTATTGGTTTTGTGAAGGCGTTCGAGAGCTTCCTTCCAGCGGCCACGGAAAATCAGATCGTTCCATTCTGGGATGAGATTGTTCACGGGGCAGCCGCTGGCCATGCCGGAGACCATGTGTCCGGTGTGGCAGAACGGAGTTCCGCAGTCCATGCAGCGCGATCCTTGGGCGCGTTGTTGTTTTTCATCTGAGTGAACTTTAAACTCACGCCAATTTTTGATGCGCTCAAGCGGCGCGGTTTCCGAATCGGTGACTCGGTCCACTTCCATGAATCCTGTAGGTTTGCCCATATGATTTGAAATCTGAAATTTAAGAGGTGAATGAAGGCGCTTAGTTTCCGCCGACGCGTGAGAGGTCTTTGAGGTTTTCCTCGAAGGCGGCCATTGCAGCCTCGTCTCCGGTGAGTCCTTGTTCCTCGACCTTTTTAAAGGCTTCCAGCATGCGCTCGTAGTCGCGTGGGAGGACCTTGAAAAACTTCGGCAACTCCGCATCCCAATTTTCCAGAAGGAACTTGCCGCGAGGTGAATCGGTGTGTGCGACGTGCTTCTCGATCGCCGATTTGACGGTTGAAATGTCCTTATCGCTGGACTCGATGAGTCGGTAGAGATTGACCATTTCCGGGTTGAGGCGCTTTTCAAATTGGCCGTCGATGTCGTAAACATAGGCGACGCCACCGGACATGCCGGCTGCGAAATTACGGCCGGTTTCTCCGAGAACGATGACTTGGCCACCTGTCATGTATTCACAACCGTGGTCGCCGACACCCTCGACAATCGCGTGGGCACCTGAGTTCCGGACGCAGAAGCGTTCGCCGGCGATGCCGTTGAAGTAAGCTTCTCCGCGGGTTGCTCCGTAGAGTGCGACGTTACCGATGAGGATATTTTCCTCGGGCTTGAAACGTGCTCCGCGAGTTGGGTAGATGATGATTTTTGCGCCGGAGAGTCCCTTGCCGACGTAGTCGTTCGCATCTCCTTCGAGGCGGAATGTCATCCCAGGAGGCGTGAACGCTGCGAAGGACTGGCCCGCACTTCCCGTGAATTTCAGCTCGACGGTGTCTTCTGGCAGGCCTTTGCCGCCGTATTTGCGGGAAATTTCGCTGCCAGTGATCGTTCCCACCACTCGGTTGATATTGATGATCGGCAGGTCAATTTTTACTTTTTCGCCGCGCTCGATGGCAGGCTTGCACAAGGCGAGCAGGTGCGTGTTGTCGAGAGCGTGCGCGAGACCGTGATCCTGCGCGATCTGCTGATAGGTTCCGACAGAATCGCCGACGTCTGGCTTGTGGAAGATGCTTGTGAGATCGACGCCTTGAGCCTTCCAGTGCTCCGTGGCTTCCGCCGTGTCGAGGCAATCGACGCGACCGACCATCTCATTGATGGTGCGGAAACCAAGTTCTGCCATAATTTCGCGGAACTCCATGGCGATGAAAGTCATGAAATTGACGACATGTTCCGGTTTGCCCTCGAAGTTTTTCCGGAGTTCCGGGTCTTGAGTTGCGATGCCGACGGGGCAGGTGTTTTTTTGGCAAACGCGCATCATCAGGCAGCCAACCGTGACTAGGGGTGCGGTGGCGAAACCGTATTCTTCCGCGCCGAGGAGCGTGGCGATCGCGACGTCGCGACCTGTCTTGAGCTGACCGTCTGTTTCAAGGACAACGCGGCTGCGTAAGTCATTGAGCAGGAGAATTTGATTGGTTTCCGCAAGGCCGAGTTCCCAAGGTGCGCCGGCGTTGAAGATCGAGGACGACGGAGATGCGCCGGTGCCGCCGTCATGGCCGGCGATGAGGATGACATCCGCGTGAGCCTTGGCGACTCCCGAGGCGATGGTGCCCACGCCAACTTCGGCAACCAGTTTCACGTTGATGCGTGCGCGCGGGTTGGCGTTTTTCAGGTCGTGAATGAGCTCGGAAAGGTCCTCGATGGAGTAAATGTCGTGGTGAGGTGGTGGCGAAACGAGGCCCACGCCCGGGGTCGAGTAGCGGACCTTAGCGATCCATGGATACACCTTCGAACCGGGAAGTTCACCGCCTTCACCTGGCTTGGCACCTTGTGAAATCTTGATTTGGATTTCATCGGAATTCACCAAATACTCGCCGGTGACGCCGAAGCGCCCGGAGGCCACCTGCTTGATGGCGGAGCGTTTGCTGTCGCCATTGGCCATGGGGATGTAGCGTTCTGGGTCTTCGCCACCTTCGCCAGTGTTGGATTTCCCGCCGATGCGATTCATGGCGATGGCGAGAGTTTCGTGGGCTTCCTGAGAGATCGAGCCGTAGGACATCGCCCCGGTTTTGAAGCGCTTGGTGATGGATTCGATGGATTCCACCTCATCAAGTGCAACTGCGGGCCGCTTACTTTTGAAGCGCATCAGACCGCGGAGGGTGGAGAGGTTTTCGCTCTGATCGTTGACCTTTTTCGCGTATTGCTTGAAAATCTCGTAGCTGCCCGTGCGCGTGGACTTCTGAAGTAGGTGAATGGTCTCAGGGTTGAAAAGGTGGAATTCACCATCGCTGCGCCATTGATAGATACCGCCTGTGTCGAGCGCCGCCTCTTCCGCTTGAATGTGGCGGTCAGGGAAGGCAATGCGGTGGCGGATGAGGGCTTCTTCAGCGACTTTTTCGATGTCGGAGCCTTCGCAACGGCTGGAAGTGCCGCAGAAGTATTTATTCACCAGATCGGTGCTGAGGCCGATGGTTTCAAAAATTTGGGCGCCGCGATACGATGCGACGGTCGAGATTCCCATTTTTGCCATGGTTTTGACCACGCCTTTGATCGAACCCTTGAGGAAGTTGTAAACCGCCTTGTCGAAGTCGATCGCAAGCATGTCATCTTGGATCATCTTGTGGATGGATTCGAAGGCCATGTAGGGATTGATCGCGTCCGCACCGTAGCCGATGAGAGTTGAGAAATGGTGAACTTCGCGCGCTTCGCCAGTTTCGAGGATGATGGAAACGCGGGTGCGTGTGCCCTTACCGACCAAATAGTGGTGGATTCCACCCATGAGCAACAGCGTTGGAATGGCTGCGTGAGAGGCGCTGATGTTCCGATCCGAGAGAATCAGGAGGTTATTTCCATCGGCGATTGCTTGATCCGCGGCCGCGCAGACTTTGGCAAATGCCGCTTCGAGGCCACGGCCACCTTGGTCGGCGGGGAAGAGAGCGTCGATGGTCGTCGCCTTGAAGCCGTCCAGCGAGATTTCGCGGATTTGCGCGAGTTTCTTGTTGTCGATGAGCGGGTTATCAAGCCGGATCATGCGGCAACTTTGCGGGCCGGGATTGAGCAAATTGCCCTCAGAGCCGAGGAATGTTTCCGTGGCCGTGACAAGTTCTTCGCGGATGCAGTCGAGCGCAGGGTTGGTGACTTGCGCGAAAATCTGCTTGAAGTAGCTGTAGAGGTGCTTCGGCTTGCTGGAGAGCACGGCGAGTGGCGTGTCATTGCCCATCGAGGAAATCGGCTGCACGCCGGATGACGCGGTAGGTCCGAGAAGCATGCGGAGATCCTCGTAAGAATAGCCGAACGCGAGTTGGCGCTCGAGGATGCGCGATTCTTCCACGGCCATGGGTGCGGCGGGTGCGGGAAGATCGGCAAGAGTGATGCGATTTTCATCCAACCACTTGCGGTATGGCTTGGCGGAGTAAACGCGCTTTTTCACTTCTTCGTCAGGAACGATGCGGCCTTCCTTCATGTCCACGAGGAACATGCGACCGGGGCGGAGACGTCCTTTTTCGATGATTGTGGTGGGGTCGAGATCTGGCACCACACCGACTTCTGAGGCCATGATGACGAGATCGTCATCGGTGACATAATAGCGACTTGGGCGGAGGCCATTGCGATCGAGAACCGCGCCGATTTGTTGACCGTCCGAGAAAGTGATCGAGGCTGGGCCATCCCAAGGCTCCATCATGCAGGCGTGAAACTCGTAGAAAGCCTTTTTCTCTTCATCCATCATCGTGTGACGTTCCCATGGCTCAGGGATCATCATCATCATCGCATGGACGAGGTCATAGCCGCCGTGATGCATGAATTCCAACGCGTTATCGAAACGTGCGGAGTCTGAACCATCCTCGTTGATGACAGGGAAAAGGTTTTCGATTTCCGTGCCGAAAAGGTCAGATTGGCAGAGCGCTTGGCGTGCGCGCATGAAATTGGCATTTCCCATGACCGTGTTGATCTCGCCGTTGTGGGCGATGAAACGGTTTGGGTGGGCGCGCGACCAGGACGGGAAGGTGTTGGTCGAGAATCGAGTGTGCATCAGCGCTAGGGCCGACTCGAAGTCCGGGTCATGGAAGTCGATGAAATACTCGGACAACTGGCAGGGCGTGAGCATGCCCTTGTAAATCATCGTGCGGGCGGAGAGGCCGGTGACGTAATGATAGTCCGCGCCGGGGAAGGTCTTGCCCTTGTTGCTGTGGACGTCACGGAACTGGTTGGGCACCTCGTTGTTGGCGATCCAATTGGCGACGCGCTTGCGGATGACGTAGAGTTTGCGCTCGAAGGCGAGGGGATCGGTGATATCGGCGCTTTTTTCGATGAAGATCTGCTTGATCGTCGGTTCGTAACGGCCGGATGTTTTTCCGAGAATTTCGCTTTTGACGGGAACTGTGCGCCAGCCGAGAAATTTTTGGCCCTCGTCGCGTGTGATGTGTTCATACACCTGCATGGCGGCCTCGCGAACGGAGGCGTCGGGCGAGAAGAAGACGAGACCGGAGCCGTAGTTGCCTTCCACAGGGAGTTCGACGCCCTTTTTGGCCATTTCGCGGCGGAGAAACTTATCCGGCATTTGGATGAGCATTCCAGCACCGTCACCGGTTGCAGGATCGGATCCGCTGGCACCGCGGTGGTCCATTTGGTTGTTCATCGTGAGAGTCTTCACGATGATGTCGTGTGACCGTTTCCCCTTGAGATGTGCGATGAAGCCCACGCCGCAGGCATCTTTTTCACGTGATGGATGCCAAAGGCCTTGAGGTTCGGGCCAGCCAAGTGGGGATGTCTGCGTAGGTGCCATGGAGTTGGAGTAAGGTGCTTTTGTAGAGTCCGTGCGCCGGGTGATGGCGCAAGATATGAAATGCGGAAAAACTGAGAATTCGTTGAATCGTCGTCTTTTGAGACAGCCTGATTTTACGGATACCTCAATGACGACGGCGGAAACGGCCGGAAATCTGCTTAGAGACTCACGCGGTGTCATGCCGGGGGGCGGGGTTTTCCGTCGAGAAGTGTGCGGGGCCGTCGTGGTGAAAAGTCATTTGCCTCTGGAATGTGGGAAATTCACGGCCACACTGCCGCCATGCGGTGGGTGTTGTTTTTTGATGGGGACTGCGTCTTTTGCTCGGAATCGGTGCGCTTAATTGCGGGCATCGACAAGGCCGGGCAGATCGACTTCGCACCGTTGCGTGGCAAATTGGGGACGGAAATGGGTTTGGAAAAGTGGGCGGATCCGGCGAGCGGAAGTGTGGTTTTGTTGCGGGAATCCGACGGGCAGTTTTTTTATTTTAGCGACGCATGCCTCGAGGTGGCAGGAATTTTGGGCGGGGTGTGGCGGATTTTCCGGGTGCTGCGTTGGATTCCCAAGCCGCTGCGAGATTGGGTTTACCGAGTGATTGCGCGGAATCGTTACCGATTTATTCGCAAGGCTCAGGTTTGCAACTTGGGTGATCTGGGGCTTCGGCGACGTCTGCGTGAGTAGTTGGCGCAATCCCGCCTTGAAATGCTGGAAACGGCGTGCATCCTCGCCGCCCGCCCATGGCAGGACTCACATTTCAAGCACTTCCAGGTTTCCGCGATTTCACTCCACGTGAGTGCGCGGTTCGCAATTATTTGTTCCAGACATGGCGCGATGTCGCCCGCCGCTGCGGATACGTCGAATATGAAACCCCGATTCTCGAGGATACTGGGCTTTATTTGAAAAAATCTGGTGGTGAGCTCTCGTCGCAGTTGTTCCGGTTTGAGGATCAGGGCGGGCGTGATGTCACTCTGCGTCCCGAGGTCACGGCTTCTTTGGCGCGCATCGTTGCGCAGCATCAAAGGGATTTTCCCAAACCGCTCAAGTGGTTTGAGATTGGGCAGTGTTTCCGTTATGAAAAACCGCAGAAGGGCAGGGGGCGCGAGTTTCACCAGTTCAATGTGGATATTCTCGGGGAGGCTGGCGCGGCGGCGGATGCGGAGTTGATCGCTCTAGCCATCGAGACGATGCTGGCTTTTGGCTTTTGCGCGGGTGACTTTGTGGTGCGTGTGTCCGACCGGATGGCTTGGATCGACTTCGCCGCGGCCCAGGGAATTGCCGAGGAAAGCATCCCGGATTTCTTGGGAATCATCGACAAAATTGAGCGTGAAAAACCAGAAGTCCTGAGTCAGAAGCTCGCTGCATTCGGCCTCACTCCCGAGGGGGTCCGTGGTTTCATTGCGGACCCGGCGAATGCGTCATCCGCTTATTTGGCGATTCAGGAGGATTTGGCGGCACGCGGATTTGCGGATTATGTCGAGCTGGACCTGTCGATCGTGCGTGGGCTTGCTTATTATACAGGCATTGTTTTCGAAGTCTTCGACGCGAAGAAATCGATGCGCGCCGTGGCAGGTGGTGGGCGCTATGACACCTTGATCAGCACGATTTCCGACGGCGCGGTGGATATGCCAGCGACCGGATTTGCGATGGGGGACTACGTGATCCGAAATTTGATTGAGGAAACCACGCACGCTGCCATGCAAATGGAAGTTTGGTTGCAGCGGAATTCTTCTTCCTGCGACGTTTTTCTCGTGTTGGCAGACGAGAGCCAGCGAGGCAATGCCTTGCGAATGGTTACCGAACTTCGGCGTGCGGGGATCCGCGCTGACATTCCTTTGGGCGTTCCCAAGGTGGCGAAGCAATTTCAAAGCGCCGAAAAGTGCGGTGCGCGCTTCGCACTTGTCGTTGGCGCGGAATACCCCGAGCTCAAGCTTAAGGTGCTTTCCAGCCGGACCGAGGAATCAGGAACCGCCGCTCATTTGGTCGAGTGGTTGTCGGACCGCTTGCAGCAAGCGGACGGCCCCTTGCTTGCGTGATTGATCTCATCAAATTTTCAAAAACTCACTTCATCATCCTTTAAA
>JBEGOB010000404.1:0-3337 GCA_041182265.1 Verrucomicrobiota bacterium
CGCTTCGCCACGCGCGCGCGTCGCCCGATCCAAGGCGCGGACGCTATTCAACATCGTCTGAACCTGCTCGATCATGTCGCGATCCCCCTTGTCTGCGTAGCGCATCAAGCGATCCACCCCAGTCCGGCAATCATCGAAACTCGTCCCAATTTTGCGGAAATCCTCTTTGTCGAGATCACCATTTTGTCGGACGACCAGCCATTCCATCGGGGCAATCGCCCGTCGCAGCTCGGACACCATCACGCGATGCGGCACCGTCACAGGCCGGTTTCCCGCGCCTTGCACCGCCAGCATCTTGGCCGAAAAATGATAAGGTGCCTCCTGCGCAAGTTCCGCCAAGCGCCGCGCCACAAAGCTATTTGCCAAATACTGGCCGATCGGTTGCCGCGCCGCTTTTTCACGGATTTCGCGGAATTTCATGGCGCTCGCCGCGATCTTTTCGCTCGGTGCCTGATCCGCAAGTTGGACCAACTGCTCGAAGTTCTCCGCCAGCAAAACTTCGAACTCGAAGAAAAATTCCGGCCGCTCCAGCGCCAACATGGCCGTCAATTCCTCAGCGGCGGCGGCCGGCACCACCAGGCGCTTGCCATCGCCCTTCCCGAGCGCATGCAGTTGATCCCAAAATCCGGTGGGCAGTTGAAACGCGCCCTTGGCATCCAGCGCGCCAAGAATCGTCAGGTCCGGATCCGGCTCGCGGCCGGAAATCGCCGCACTTGCCAAGACCGCGACCGCCGCGCTGAGCGAGTGGCGTTTTTTCGAGCGCAAGGACTCCTCAAGCGCCTTGCCGCCCACCGTGACGCGCGTGTTCGCAGGCAGGCTGCCGTGGTGGTTTTGCAAAAGCTCCGTCAGCGGCTTGACCAGCTCACGGAACGCGGAATTCCCGGCATGTGGCTCGATGAGCAGGGAAAACGGCGATTTTTTGCCATTTTCAGTCGGTAAATTCTCGGCCGACATTTCAAGCCGCGCCGGCCCCGCAAGCCACGTCGGAGGCACACTTTTCGGCAACTCACGCCACAGGACCAGGGAAATTTCCACCTCGGTCAACAACGCGCCCGGGGTCTCGGCTGCGCTCGGTTCTGGGTCGGTTGGCAGCGTTTCGTCGTTCATTTCAGTCGCTGCCAACTTCGATTTCCCCGCCTCGTAGGCCGCCACTTCAGGAATCCAGCCCGCCCATGCGCCACGCTCCGGAGCGCCGCGCCGCGCTTGCGTCTTCGGGTGCTGGGGATCGGCCATGGTCATCACATCCGCCAAGCAGGCGGCGAGCGCCCGCCCCGGCTCGCCAGCGTCAGGCGTTTCCAGCCAGCCGAGGTATTGCCAGACGAGGGCCCGCGCCTTTGAGACTTGCTCGGCATCTGCGGTGATGATTTCCCCGCCGGCTTGAAGATCCGCCACCCGTTTCCGCGCGTCGAGATTCGCCGGATCCAAGGCGCTCGCCAAGGCCAGCATCTGCGCGACGCCCCGCCGGCCCGCAGCAGTCTGCATGTCCACAGCTCCCGCCAGTGTCACGAGTTGCTGGGAAATCCGTGCCATCGCATCCGCCTCCAGCGGCAGTTGATCACGCCGAAACGCAAGCGGCCCCTCCGCCGGAGCCGCAAAATCTTGGGCGTGCAGCGGCGCACCCGCCACCCCGGCCAAGAATCCCGCCATCCACAGTGCATGCATCGGTTTCACAATCATTCTTTCCTAAACTCGGATATTTTCCCCGCCTTTCACAAGGCAAGATTGCAGCGCACCGCACGCACCGCCTAGCCTTGGCCATGCACGACCGCATTCCTGCTCTCGAAACCCGCGAGGAAGTCATGTTTTTCGACACCGACTGCGGCGGTGTCGTCCACAATCTCGCCTACTTGCGGATGATCGAAACTTGCCGCACGCGTCTCGCCGCGCTCATGGGCATGGACCTGCGGACGATGTCGGAAACCCGCGTTTTCCCCGTGGTCACTCGCACGGAAGTGGACTACAAGCGCCCGGCGAAACTCGGCGATTGGCTGCTCATCCGCGGCCGCTTGGATGAAGTTTCTCGCGCCCGCTTCTGGTGTGCCTTCGAAATCATCCGTGAGGCGGACGGCGCGCTGCTTGTGAGCGCCCGGCAAGCTCTCGCTCTCGTCCAAATGCCTGAGGGCAAGCCCATGCGCCTCCCCGCGGAATGGACACGACGCTGAGCGGAGGCAGCGCGCTCTCACGGAAAACACCAGCTCAGGAAAATCACGGTCACACCGCCCAACCGTGCGCTTGCATCGCGAAAATGTTTTTATGCGAGGGGCCACCTCGTCAGAAAGTGGGGCACAAAAAAGACGGCCCCGCTTGCGCAGGGCCGTCTGGGGATTTTTTGATCGCGCTTGCCGTGGCTTTAGCTGTCGCTAGGAGCCACTACGACTTCCAGGCGGATGAAGAGTTTGCCTTGGCCGCTTGGTAGGGTGTAGCTGATGACTCCGTTGCCGACGACCGTTTGGGCGGTGACATCTGCCCAGCTCGTCAAGTTCGACGAGCTAAGAACTCGGTAGGTCACTCCGGTGGCGGTGGCGTCGTAAGGATAGCTGATGACGCCTCCAATGATGCCGGGGTTGGCGGTGATGGTGGAACCGGTCGCGCCGAAGAAGTATTCAACTCCGTTGGCAACACCGTCGCCGTCATAGTCGCCCGTTGGACCTTGGCCGCCGGCGTTGGTGCTTGCCCAGGTGGAGAAACCACTGCCAAGCGGTGGCGCGGTTTCATCTTCAACAAGGCTGAAGACTTGCTCACCCGCAGTCATTCCCGTGGCTGATGCCGTGAGGGTGACGCTGCGATTGCCAAGGTAGATCGTATCATTTTTGGCAATGCCATACACAATCACTTCCGTGGAATTCACCGGGAAGGTGATGCTGCTTGGCAGGTCCTCGTAGGTGAAAATATCGCCGTCCGGGACCGTTGGCAGGCCATCAATGTCAATGGCCAAGGCTCCAACTTCACTTTCAGTCAAATTGACGAGCAAGGTGCCGCTCACGTCGCCAGTGCGGCGGATTTTGATTTCCACTTCGTTTTCCGCGCCGGATAGACCTTCGACCAAGCTGGTTCTGCTGACGATGAAGGAAAGCCCGGGTGGCACGTTGGAAACGATGTCTGCAAGGTTTCTAGGAGCGATGGTAAGGCCTGCAGCGGTGTCTTGCACGACGCCGGTGATGGTGGCTGTCCCGGCTGGCATGAGCGTGCTGGTGATGTTGGAATCACCGAAGACGTTCTTCAACAAGCCCGTAAAGCCAAGGAGGCTAGGGTCATTGATGTTGGTGGTGGCACCGCTGGCAAAGAAAGAACCGGCAGACTCGAAGCTCACTTCCTCGACTGTGACGAGCATGCCTTG
>JBEGOB010000405.1:0-8089 GCA_041182265.1 Verrucomicrobiota bacterium
ACAGTGAATTGGTGAAATTCACCGCCACGGCGTTGGCTCCGGTGCCGCTGCGGATCAGGGAAGCGGCGGAACCGGCGGAGGTATTCACTCCATCGACGATGCCGTTGGTGCCGAGTTTGAAGGTGAGCTTGGCTTGGTTGACCAAGGGATCGGTTCCGGTGCCGAAGCTGACCGAGGACCCGGCGGTCGCGCGGCTGATCACCAGCGACCCGACGTGGTTGCTCATGTCACTGTTGATCGTGAACGCCACATTGGCGTTTTGTTCGGTGGTGAGTGGATTCGAACCCGAAATGACTCCGCTGAAGACCACTCCTGTTGCGCTGGCGAAGAGTTTGCCGCCGCCGGAGCCGATCGAAAGGGCGCGATCAAACACCGAGCTGGTGCCGGCAACCCGAAGCGTGGAATTGTTGGAAAGAGCGACGCTGGCCGTGGTAGCGCCGATCCCCGAGCGGTTTTCGACCCAGAGAGTGCTGCCGCTGGTCACATTCCAAACTCCTGTGAAAGTGCTGTTGTTATCCCGTTTCCACAGGCGGCCGGGGCCGTTGACGGTGATGGTGGCGGACCCCGTCAAGCGACCCTGGTAGCTCAGGATTCGCGCTGATGCCACCGTCCAGGTTTGATGGGTGGCGCCCACGGCGAGGATGAGATTGGGGCCGATGCGGGAATCGGTGCCGCTTGCTGCGGTCAGACCACCACTGCCGAGAGTGATGGTTTTCGGGTCGGTTTGATTAGTCGCCTGGTAGGATCCGCCGTAGAGATTTGCATTGTTGCCGAGAGTCAGTTTATTGGCGGAAAAATCCGCAGTCGTGCCGAGGAATCCACCGGAGAAGATCGCCTCGGTGTTGATGTCGGGGACGCCGACACTCCACGAACCGGCTTGCGACATGTCGAGGAAAGTGCCTACTGCGGTGCCGGAGGGCAGGGTTCCACCCGGAGGAGCTGCGGGCGAGCCCGCATTGGCGGTGGTCTGCGCCTGACCGAAGCCGGCAAGTGCCAGCGAAAACGTCAGGAAGATGGATTTTGAAATCACGCAATTTTTTGCTGCAAGTTGCCGTTTTTGTTTCATGGTTTTTTTTTGGATTTGAAAGAGCACTAAAAATGAGGGGATTCGAAGGTCAACAGTCTTATCGAATCAGGAATTCGTATGAAGCCGCAAAGTAATTTCACAAATTTTTCTGCAACTTGCAGAAAAAATCATTCACTCGCGAGTGAGATGACTTTTTTACGCCGCGCTAAATGAAGAGCCTATTTTTTGAGATTGTCATTCACCGACAGTTGCCCGCTGCTCGTGCTCTCGACGTGAAAATCGGAGAAAAGCGCGTTCGCCTTGCCGCCGTGGCGAGTGCCGACTGCCGTAACCTCACTGAACCAACCGTTGCCCGATTTGGTGGGGCTTTTATGGCTATCGACGATGAGGATTTTGCTCGACGGGCGGTCGATGCTTGATTGTGTGACGCGTTTCCCTCCGCCAGGCAAGAAGCCCATGAGGTGGGTGTTGGCCGTGTAGGTCCGGAAGCTTTTATCTTCCGTGGGACAATTGAACATGTGCCGATCTCCCGGTTGGTCGAACCAATTGCGAGTGGTGGTCCCTTCGCCCACTCCTGCTAAAACGGCGAGTGGCGCGGCGTGGTTGTCCCAACCCCATGAATTTGCCCCGGTGCCGGTGTAATTGTAACCGGCAGAGTAGGGGAGTAGCCCGCTATTTTCCGCCATATAAATGCCTATCATGGCTCCGATCTGGCGGAGATTTCCGGTGCATTGAGTGCTACTCGCTTTCGCTTTCATGCGAGACATCGCCGGGAGTAGGATGCCGGCCAAAACGACGATGATCCCAATCACTACGAGAAGTTCTGTCATGGTGAAGCCGCGTGGCAGTCGGCGTGGGTTTGCTGAAGATGAGAATCTCATGGCGATGTATTCTGAGTGGTTGGATCCTGATTGGTGCTTTTTCGACTTGGCTAAGCTTTCAGGACAATGATCTCTAGTGGCTTCGCGTCAATTTTTTCATGATAATTGGCGATAATTATTCTGCAACTTTCAGTTTTATCTCGACGAATTTTGCAGTTTGGACACACTCATCTCAGTTGCAAGCTATCATGAAAAAAGCCAAGCCAAACGAAATCTCGGAGATCGAGCCAAGCCAAGCACCGAAACCCATCATTCTTGCTGATATTGCGGCGCGGGCGGGTGTGGCAGTTAGCACAGTTTCCCGCGTGATGAACGGCTCCACTCTGGTGGCGGCTAAGAAACGCAAACTGGTGGAAGCGGTGGCGGCGGAAATGGGTTACATGCCACCGCCCATGGAAAAGCGCAAAGGCATCCGTAAAGACACGCAACCGTGGATGAAGCACAGAGTGTTCAAGGTGATTTTGTTCGGTCCGTATGATTCGTTTTGGATCATCAACTATGCTCCAATTTATTCTTATGCTCTCCGCGGCATCGAGAACTGCATGAGTTCGCACGACATCAAAAGTTCGTTGGGTTGGGCCCAAACTCCTGAGGAATTCCGCAAGTTGCTTAACGAAGATGGTGTGGATGGATTCCTCGTGCTCAACACCGGCGGTGACCCGCTGCCCCGTGAGATCGACTCGTTTCCCGCCGTTGCTTTCATGGGTTACCGGGACGGAAATGTTTGTGATCGCGTGCTCCCTGACAACGAACGGACGGGCGCGCTCGCTGCGGAATACCTTCACTCAAAAGGCTGCGAACTCAGTGTGGCGATCGGAGGCAAGACCCCGGTCTATGAGCGGAGAATCCGCGCTTTCCGCTCGTATCTGACCGAAAAGGGGGTCACTCCCGTGGGAATCAGCCACGCGTCCATTGAGTTGGGTGGAAGCCGGATGCATCAGGCGAACAAAGCGGCGGTCAGAGAGGCACTTAGTGGAGTTTTGGCGGATCACCGCAAGCCAATCGGTATCTTCTGCGTGGCGGACATTGTAACCCCGGTGGTCTATGCGGTCATCGCTGAGGCGGGACTGCGTGTCGGCCACGATGTGCATGTGATTAGCTGCAACAACGAGCGTCCCTATCTGGATCCCCTCGACCCCGAACCAGCGGTGATCGATACTCGGGCAAGTTACATCGGCAGTCGTGCCGTGCGCCAGTTGATGAGCCGGCTGGAATGCCCGTCGGATCCCTATGTGAAAATCCTTGTGGAGCCTCAACTGATTCTTTCTGATGAGCGCTAAAAGTAAAAAAGCAGCAGAACCAAAGATCTATCAGGTTGGGACATTGGTCTACACTCCGCGTGCGCTGTTGGTGACGCTTTCATGGATGCTCATCGGCGATTTCTGTCTGCAAATCATGGAGGAGTTGCCGTCCGCACTCGTGCCACTGCAGTTGCGGTGGGCGGATGCTTCTGACGCGATGATCGGTTTCCTCGCTGGTAGCTTGCCTGCATTTCTGGGCATGTTACTCAATCCTTTTGTCGGAGTACAAAGCGACCGCTGCCGTAGTAAGCTTGGCAGGCGGCGACCGTTCTTGCTGTGGGCCACGCCGGTGGTGGTTAGCGCGCTGGTCGGCCTCGCATTCGCTGCGCCGGTGTCCGCTGCGTTGGCAGAGGCTTTTAACGCAAAATCATCGTCAGCGGTGACGGTCGGTTGGATTGGGGCCTGCATGATTGTCTTCGTCATTGCAAATACCTACATCATGCAAGTTTATCAGTTTCTGTTCGTGGACGTGGTTCCGATGGAGGTGATGGGCAGGTTCGTCGGCTGTTATCGGGCGGTCGGAGCCTTGGGTGCCTTCGTGTTCCATCGTTATATGTTCGGGCAGGCAGAAACAAAGATGACGGAGATCTATCTATTGGCTGCACTTTTATATGCAGCGTCGTTTCTGTTGTTGGTTTGGAAGGTGAAGGAAGGCGAATATCCGCCTCCACCGCCAAGGGCAGCCAGCGGATTGGCGCATGTGAAGACGTATTTCCGGGAATGTTTCGGGCACGTATTTTACTGGAAGGTCTTCTCGATTTCGTTGTTTTTTTGGAGCGCCCTGGTTCCTCTCTGGACCTTCATGGTTTTCTTTGGAACCAAACCCGGAGATGCCGCCAGCGGATATTCCCCGACGCTGGGCCTCAGCCTGGAAAGCTTCGGCCAAGCGCGCGGATGGTTCGCGCTGATCTCCGTGCCGGTGTTCTTTCTGGTAGGACCGCTGGTGGACCGCTACCACCCGCTTCGGATTTCCATGATCGGAATGTTTCTATGCGTGGTGACCTTCGCCGGATTGTATTTTTTCGCGATCGATGAAAAAAGCTTTGTTTTCTTGCTGATTCTTAACGGAGTGGCACAGGCGGTTTACAAAGGTTCCTATCTGGCAGTGATGCCGCGACTGCTTCCGCGTGAGAAATACGGACAGTTCTTCACGGCCAACCAGATTTTTGGATTCAGTGGCGTGGTGCTGGCCCCAGTGCTTTGTGGTTGGCTGATTTCCGGCATGCGCGACTACCGGTTGATCTTTGCCTGGTGCGGGATTTCCACGCTGCTCGCGTTCGTCATGAGCGTGTCGGTTTACCGACAATGGCGCGCGCTCGGTGGCGAGAAATCGTTTGTTCCGCCCGGTTCCTGAATTCATTCCATCGCTTCATCTTCCCATCTTTATTTCATGAAATCATCAAACTCTGACTTCTTCGCGGACATCGCTACGGCTCGATTGGCCGAGCAACGGGAATTTCTCACCGTTCCACCCGTCGCGCCGATTCCCGACATCGTTCTTCCTCTAGCAGCAGGAGAGGCGGCGACACCATTTCCGAAATTAGAAAAAATCACCACGGGCGAGGAGATGCGTGCCGCCCTCTGCGAACTGAGGGAGCGCTATGAGCCATTCATGCGGGATCTCGCGCCGGCACTGCCGCGCACTCGGGACCGCTTGGAGTTTCATGACTTCCAGTGGCGGATTGAGACGCAGGAGGACCGGCAAAGGTTTACGGAGCTTCTCGGCGGGGCGGGGGACTGGCAGGACATCTGCCTGCCGCACTACGGTCCTCCGCTGGGCAAGGCATTTACGTTGTATCGCGCTGAGTTCCAGCGTCCATCATGGGCGGACTTGCATGAGGTGATGCTGCTGCGGTTTTCCGGGGTGGACTACAAGTGCCAGATCTATCTGAACGGCCTCTGCATTGGCTCCCATGAGGGATTCTTCGAGGAGTTCCAATTGGATGGCAGCGCCGCGCTCCGTCCAGACGGTAACGTGCTCGTGATCCGGGTGGAAAATGACTATACGATGTTAGGTGAAAATACCGGTGCGATCACGGCAGACGGCGATAAAATCTACGCGGCGACAGGGCTTGGCTATGACGATCCGGAACTCGGTTGGCACCACTGTCCAGCGGGTATGGGAGTATGGAACCGTGTGGCTCTGGAAGGGGTTTCCCGCTTGTTCATCAGCGATCTCTGGGTGCGCCCGCTGCTGGATTCCAGCGAGATTGAGATTCATGCTGAAATCGAAAACCGCAGTGACAATCTTGAAGAAGAAGTTGTCCTCCAAGTTTCCGTCTATGGTCAGAATTTCGAGGCTGTGCTTCATGAAAACCATCTGCATCGGGGCGAGGCGAAATTTGTCCGTGGCTTCGGTGATCTGGTTCACGGCTTCGACGAGGTATTCCCTTCGCTGATGGGTTCTGGAAAAAACTATCTTAAGTTTCGCCTGCCTTTGAAAAATGCACGCACATGGAGTCCTGAAGAGCCATGGCTCCATCAGCTTCAAGCTCGACTAACAGGAAGTGGGGGGGCGCTTCTTGATGTGGCGAAGACGCAGTTCGGCATGCGCTCTTTCGTGCAAGACGAGGAATCCACCCCCAAGGGGAAATTCTATCTGAACGGCGACGAGATCCGCCTACGCGGCGCGAACACGATGGGCAACTTCGAACGCTGGATCATGGAGGGAAACATGGATGAACTTCGCGACCAAATCCTGCTCGCCAAGCTAACACACATGAATTTCCTACGCATGACGCAGCGGCCAGTGCATCGTGAATTTTATGATTACTGCGACCGCCTTGGGATGATGTTGCAGACGGATCTCCCTATGTTTTCAAGCATCCGGCGTAGCCAGTTCGAGGAGGTCGTTAGGCAGGCTGGATGTCTTGAGCGGCATGTTAGGTCGCATTGTTCGAATATCATCGTTTCATTCATCAATGAGCCGCGCCCGGCGGCGGCGAGCAAGCCGCATCGGTTCATCCAGCGGGATGAAATGGAGAACCTGTTCGACATGGCGGCGAAATGCGTGCGCTTCCATAATCCGGACCGCGTTTTGAAATATGTTGATGGCGACTATGATCCACCGACAGCCGCCGGAATGCCGGACAACCATGTGTATTGCGGCTGGTATATCGGCCATGGCATCGACCTCGGCGCGCTGCATCAGGGAGAATGGTTGCCGATCAAACCCGGATGGCATTTCGGCTGCGGCGAGTTCGGCGCCGAGGGGCTCGACTCCTATGAAGTTATGGCGGCGGAGTATCCCGATGATTGGAAACCCACTTCGCCGGACGCTCCTTGGTCGCCCGAAGTGATCGCCAAGTCACAGACCTGGAAATTTCACTTTCTCTGGTATGACGCGGGCCACTCGGCGCGCACCTGGATCGAGGCCAGTCAGGATTTTCAGGAGTGGGTGATCGCCACGATGACGCAGTCCTTCCGCCGGATGCCGGGCATGAACAGCTTCGCGGTGCATCTTTTCATCGACGCTTGGCCCGCAGGATGGATGAAGACGCTGATGGATGTGCGCGCCACCCCGAAGAAGGCTTGGTTTGCCTATCGGGACGCACTCACACCCACCGCCATCTCGCTTCGTTCCGATCGCACGCAGGTCTTTGGCGGCGAGAGCGTGCCCGTGGAGGTATGGGTCTGTAATGATTTGCAGCATGTTCCTAACGGGCTTGAAATTCACTATCAGATCAAATTCGGAGGGAAAGTCATCTCCCACGGCCGCTCTGCTGCCAACGCATCTTCCTGCGCTCCGAAGTGCCAAGGCACGCTGGAGGTGGGCGTCCCCGCGGTCGAGGCGAGGGAATCGTTGGAAATTACAGCGAGCCTTACTGGCACGGACGGGAAGGTTCTGCATGATCACTCGCTGGTGCTGGAGATTTTTCCGCAGATCACTCCCGCCACAATCCGTGCGTGGTGTCCGGGCATGTCGGATGACAATGATCGTTTCTTGAATCACATTGGCGTGCATGCGAACGACACCGCGTTGTCAGACGTTTCCCTGATCGTGATCACCAAGCCCGCAGAACTTGAACGTCACCGTGCGGAAATCGAAGCGGCCGTCCGGTCCGGAGCAATCGCTGTTATGCTGGGTTTTCCGCCCGGAGAATACGTCGCGGGATCTTGGAAATTCGACATCAGCAAGGCCGGCATGGGACCACGCCATTTTGTCTCGCGCGCCACTGGACATTCGCTGGTAGAAGGATTCCGCAAGAACGACTTCCGCTTCTGGTTTCACGATTCACTCAAGCGCGTGGCACCCATCCTGGAAACCGTCATTGATGCGCCCGACTGGACATCCATTCTTCTCACCGGCGACGGCGGTTGGACCAAGCCGTGGGCCTACCATCCCGCCGCTGCGGAAGTTGTCGATGGTGCGGGTTTGTGGAGGATCTGCCAGATCGAACTCGCGGACTGCGTGCAAGCGAATCCCACAGCTCGCGAGTTTGCCTCACGGCTTGTCAGTAGGATGGGAATAGCGGAGGCATCGAAGGCCTTGAGCGAGCGTGGTAATTGAAGGACATTCGTGACCAAGTCTCCTCGATCTTCGGGCACTGGCTTGGCTGTGGGTGAATTTCAGTCACCTGCGCAGCACTCATATCTCTCCTGAATTTCACACGAATTCTATAAAGCAGGAGTTGTAGTATTTTTACCAGCAGCTCAAAGGTCCATTGAATCAATTTGACAACTCCGCCTTGACTCGCCTCCAGCTCCCTTCAACATTCACTTACAAAACCCGATTGAATCACTCATGCTAGTCTCCTGTCCTCACTGCAAAACTGACCTTGAAGCCACTCCCGAAATTTTTGGGCAAACCGTGCAGTGCCCGGCATGTCAAGGGCGACTTAAGATTCCAAAAGGCGAGGAAAAGAACACCGCCACAGGTC
>JBEGOB010000406.1:0-9713 GCA_041182265.1 Verrucomicrobiota bacterium
ATATAATCATGGTATTGGTTGGTGACGGTGCCGTTGAGAGTGGTCGCCGTGCGGTTGGTGACAGTGGACTTGGACCGGAACCCATCCACGGAATAACCTGAAGTCGGCGAGGTGCGGATAATCGCCATCGTGCGCTGCTGGGTGCCCTCGGCTAGAGTGCCTTTGTCATCGGCGAAAGAACTGCAAGTGAAGGAGAAATTGGGTGAAACGGCGCTGGCGGAGGGCTGCGGTTCCATGGCCTCCGTCTGCACGGTGTTGATCGCGATGTCCGACCAGCCACCTTGGCCTCGCGAGGCACCGTTGACGATGACGGTGTTGTTGGAGGCGAAGAGGCGGTAGTAATTTTCATGAAGTGCGGTGGTATAGGTACCTGTTCCGGATTTCGCGCCCATGACTTCGCCCATGCCGTAGATTTCCATGCTCATGCCGCTGGCATGACCGTGGACGTGCCCCGCGCCGCCGACGAAGCCCATCAGACCGTAGTAAGTGGAGCTGCCGGATGCGGGCAGGTTGCGCTGCAGGGCGATGCCTGCGAAAGGCAGCGCATCCGTCCGCGGAAGTTCGGGAGTGATGGAGGATTCGGACAGGCTGGCGCTTTGCCAGAGAAGTTGCAGCGGTTCATCACGCATGGAAAGACTGGCATAGGATTTGAGGCTGGAGCGGTTGTATTTTCCATCCGCCACGCCGCCGTTGACGAGCGAGCCGAAGAAGGAGGTGAGATCGGTTCGGCCGCGTTCCTTCGCGTGTTGATAGACAAGTTCGTAGCTGAAGAAGGGCTGGCTGCCACCGCTGCGTTTGCCATCACCAAAACTGATTTGCTCGTTGTTGCTCGGGTAGCGCAGGTAGCTGATGCGAGGAAGGCTACGGGGAAGATTCGGATATTGGTCGAAGAGGTCGAGCGCCGGGTCCACCCGCTCCAGCAGGACCATATGGGTGCTGCGGACATCGCCGACTTCGCCGGCGTATTGCAACGACTCCGGCCAGATGTCGCCGGTTTGCGTGTAGTTGCGGTAATCATAGTCCAGCGACGCCTGGCGGGAGGTGCCCGTGGTGAGATAGATCTGGATGGCCGCGTTGCGCTCGGTGGCGTCGTCAAGCGCGAGAAGGTTGTTCAACATCGTGGTGCCCATCAGCGCGGACCAGTTGGACTCCTTTTGCCCGTGATCGCGGGTGAGTTCGTAATATTCCCGGAAATAGCTTTGGGCGTTGGTGAAATTGAAATTCACCATGCCGGCGGTCTGCACGTCGTAAACTGGGTTGGTCTGGAGCCATGAGTGGAGGAAGTCGTACACGATCGCCATCTGCGGGCCGGTGACGCGGGCCTCCTTGAGGAGGTCGTCCTGGAAAATCCAGCCGCCATTGCCCGTGCTGGTGGAGGCCGCGACCGGCAACAGGGTTTTGATGACATTGTGGAGGATGTCTGCGGCGCAGCGGGCGTATTTGGCATCGCCCGTGAGGTAATATAAAATCGCGCAATCCTGCGCGTCGTTGAACTTGGCCTCCGCCGCATAGCGCACCGAGCTTTCGGAATAGGCCGGGATGGTCTTGAACTTCGGAATGGCCAGAGTCCATTCCACCGGCAAGCCACGCAGGAAGGTGTCGCGGTTGGATTGGTGGCTGGAGACGTCCGCAGCCACCCGCGAAACCATGCCGTTGTAAACGCTGGTGGCCCATGCGTTGCCGGCGATCTTGGCGAGAATTCCCGCCTTTTCCGAATCCCGCACCCAGATGAACGGGCGGGTATAACCGGTTGGAATGTTGTAGAGAATTTGAGGACGGGTATCAATCGCGCCGACGGAGCCGCCGTCCGCGGATGTGATGTGGTAGCGGTGCACGCCTGCGGGGGCGGCGTCGCTGCTCAGGCGCAGGAAAACATACTGGCCCGCGCCCGCGCCGCCGGCGTATTGGGCGTTGAGGTAGTTTTTCAGGGCGGTTGCGGTGGAGCCGGTGGAAACCATCCCGTTGGAGGTGGTCGGGATCAGAATGTTGTTTTGAAGGTAAATGGCGTCGCTCGCATCCGGCGTGGTGGTTTGGCCATAATAATCACCCGCCAGCACCGTGGCGCTGGAGCGGCGGCCCAGTCCGTAAAGGTCGATGTTCTGCGGCGTGCCCGTCTTGCTGGAAAGGTGAAATCGGAACACCGCCGAGGTAAAGGGATCGGCCACCGTGCCGAGGTTGGGGAGTTGGAAAACGAAAACCGAGCAACGATCGAGAGCGGGACTGCCCGAACCGCCCGGGAGCAGGGTGGCGCTGTTGGAAGCTATGACGGTGGAATCCACCCGCACGTCCGTGTCACTTGTGACGCCGAAAATGGAATCCGCGTGCAGCAGCGGGGTGAACATCGCCAAGGATGCTGCGACGAAGAGGATGGGTTTTACCGTCATGAGTTTGCAGTCTAGTTCATTCTTCCCCGAGTGGTGCAGTGGGCGCGCCGGGTCCTTGCTGCCACCACGATGCAAGGCACGCACGGGAACTTCATTTGTTTCCCGGTGCGTGACCTGCGGTTTCGAGGCATCCGCTCGTTTGCGATCTGCCTCGACCTGTGTGGGAGTCCGTTACGACAAGCATTTCCACCCGAGTGAAGCCGCGACGGACGAGGGGGGAATCGTGGTCTGTAGTCGTGGTTTCATGAGTTTGGTTGTCTTGGCGGTTTCTTGATCAAGGTGTCACGGCCTTGAGACGGGCGAAGAATTTGCCACTGCCCGCGGCAGCGGCGGTGTCGATGGTCGCCGTTACGCTATTGAGCGCCGGCGGTCCTGCGGGACCCGCTGCCACCACGAAGGTCACGTTGTTGTCTGGAACCGCATTGGTTTCATCCGGCACCACGTTTGTGGTGGTGGTCCAGCTAGCGAGGTTGGTGCTATACTCCACCTTGAAGATCGCGCTACCACGGGCGGACACCGGCAGGCAGTTGAAATTCAGCACCAGGTTGCCGCCGCTTTGGTTGACGGTGGGCAGCAGGCCGAGCGCATGGGTGCCGGGAGTCGCCGCGCCGAGCAGGAAGGCTAGGCCGTCCTGCACGCCGTCGCCGTTTGCATCTCCGTCGAAGGGTTCGTCACCGGTCGCCCAGTTTTCATAAGGCGTGCCGCTGCCACCGACGAGGTAGCCGCTGGGATCAAGCGTGTAGCTACCTGCCCCGCTGCCATTGACGCTGATAACGGCGAGTTGGCCGGCGCTCAGTCCGCCGCTGGTTGCGAATTTGATCGAGGTATGGGTGAAGTCACCGGTGATGTTGAGCGAGCCATCGGTCCAGTCCTCAAGGTTGCTGTCGGCGAAGACGAGCGTGGCACCGGTGCCGAGCTTGATGGTGGCGGTGCCGGTGCATTTCAAGGTGCCCACGGTGTCAGTGAAGCCAGCCCCGACATCGAGCGTGGCGGCGGCGATCAACACGTTCGAAGTGTCGGCAAGGCAATCGGTTACGCCAAGCGTGAGTGTGCCGCTGCTTACGGTGGTGGCACCGGCGTAGGTGTTGGCCACGTTCAGGGCGAGGGTGCCGGCGCCGGCCTTGGTGAGCCCGCCAACTCCCGAAATTCCGACGTCGAGCGCGGTGGAGGAGTTGTTGGTATCGATGATGCCGCCGCCGGTGCCGGTGGTCACGTTGAAGGGAGTGCTGCCTTGGGTGATGAGCGACGGGATGCTAGCGGAGAGCTTCAAGGTGCCGCCGTTGGAGAAGTTCAGGTTGCTGGTGCCGGTGCCGGTGCCTGCGAGGGCGTTGCTGATTCCACGACGGGTGGTGAAGGTGCCACCGCTGAGGTTCAGGGTGGCACTGCCATTTCCAGTCGAGGTGGCTTTGGCCAGATTGATGTTATTCGCGCCTGCATAGGTAAAGCTGGCCCCGCTGTTCACGGTCATTACCGAACTGAATCCTGAGTTCGATGGCTGAATGTTGATGAACCCGCCGTTCTGCGTCCAGTTCGCCCCTGAGTCGAGGGTGAGGGTGCTATTTCCTCTGACGTTGAGGTTGCCCGTGGCGGCGGTGGTGACTGTTCCCGCCACGTTCAATGCTTTGGTGCAATTGCCATTTACCAAGTCGATGTGCTTGCCAGCAGCCACCCCAATGGTCGATCCACTCAGGAAGTTAACAGTGTAGGTGATGTTGTTGGGGGTTGCTGCATTGAGAGTCCAGCCGCCGTTGGCGGCAGACTGGTCGCCGCTGACATCCACCGTCAGAGATCTGTCGGAGCCGCCTGAGGTGATGCCGACGGTGGTGCCACCGGTGTAACTGTTGGTGCCGTTGAGGGCGACGACGCGGGTCGTCGTTGTACTGATTGTGCCCGCGCCGATGATCGCGATTGCGCCGGTGCCGGAGACCGCCTTGGTGACGGTGATTTTGTTGGAGATGGAAGAATTCGCAGTGGCGAGGCGGAGAGTGAGAGTGTCGGCATTGAGCGAAATGCCAGAAGCACCGGCCAATTCGAAGTTGGTGTTGTTGACTGTAGACGTGCCTTCAATCGTGAGTGGGTCGTTGAGGGTGATCGCGCCATTGTATCTGGGGGTGGCAACATTGCCACAACGCAGGGTCTTGATGCCGCTCGAACCGGTGGCGACGGTCAATGCATTGGTTGGAGTGATCGAACTGCCTATGGTGAAGGTGGCGGCTGCTGTGCCGGTGGTGTCTCCCAAGGTGATCGGGCCGCTGCCCGCGGCGGCGGCGTTGCTGGCGATGCGCAGTTCGCCCTCGCGGACCGTCAGCCCGCCGGTGAATGTTTTCGCTGTTTCGAGGATCCACAGGCCGGTTCCGATTTTTTCGACGGCGAGGGTTCCGCCACCGAGACCATTCGCGATGTCGCCGGTGATTTTATTTTGTTGGACCCCTGTGGCGGACACGGTGGTTCCGCCAAGCGTGAGGGTGCTGGCTCCCTCCGTGGAGGCTCCTGTGATGCCGCCGCTGACGACGAGACCACGCAGCACGTTAGTCGATTCGCCGAGGATGGAGAGCGTGCCCGAAGTCGCCGCATCGGCGTTGGCGAGGGTGATTGGGGTGCTGATGGTGTCGGCGTTGTGGGTTGCGCCGGCGCCGGAAGTTTTGATGGTGCCGCCGCTGCTGAGAACCAGCGAGCCGCCGGAAAGCGTGTAAACTTTGTCGTTTCCGTTGAAATCGATCACCGAAATGTTGCGGCCAGTGTCCACCGTGACAATCAGGTCGGCGGAGCTGACGCTGCCGAAAGTGGCGGTGTCAGTGTTGGTCGTGCCGCTGGTGGCACCGGGAGCGGCGGCAGAGTTCCAATTGCCGTCAGTCGCCCAGTCGCCGGCAGCGTCCACATACCACGCCGCGCTATCGGCATGGGCGGAAGATGCGGAAAGCAGGATCACCGTTGGCAGGAGAAGTTGGCTGAGGATGAGCTTTGATTTCATGGGTTTGTCGAATGGTGGGTTTTGTGGGTTTAGATGGGAGATGAATGTCGTGATTTATTGAATTTGAAATTCGCAGTTTCGGGATTGTGTTGTTGCTTCAGAGAGGTGCCTAGTGGGCAAAACTGCCCATGGGCTATTCACGGCGATTGGCGCGGATGGGTTGCGGATCTCAGGAGTCCGGTGCCGTGGCGGAGAGGCGGACAAAAACCTTGCCGGTAGGACCTGCGGGGACGACGGCTTTGATTTGGTTGAGCTTGCCGCCTAGCAGGGGAGTGATGAGAAATTCGACGCCATTGACGGTGGAGGAGGCAACCGGGATTTCGACATTTGTCCACGAGTCTGGGGCGAGGGCCGGGCTGTGTTGCAGGCGCATCGAGTGGGATCCGCGGTTGGCGGGAACGAGGTAGTTGAACGTCACGGAGAGCACGCCCTTGTCCTGGCGCGGGAGAGGGAGGAGGCTTGCGGCGCTGGTTTCCGGGCTCGCCGCGCCGAGCAACCATGCGAGGCCGTCGGCCAGGCGGTCGGCGTTGGAATCTTGCATGAAGGGGGAATCCAGCGCGCCGACCCATTGATCGAATGGGTCAGGAGGCACGAAATTGTTCACTGTGATCATGACATCGTCGGCGCGGCTTCCGAGGCCGTCGTTGGCGGTGAGGCGCAGGATGTAGGTTCCGGCGAGGGGGAAGGTGGCGGTCGTGGAGGCAGACCGGGCGGTGAAAGTGACGGGTGCCGGGCCTGAAACCATCGACCAAACGGAGGCGAGAGGGTCGTTTTCCGCATCGGTGGTGGTGCCGCCGAGGGTGGTGGTGGCGACGTAAGCGGGTGGCGAAGCCTTGTGGGGGTGGGCTGCGGGGAGATTTGACGCAAGCGCCCACTTGTGAGCGAGGAAGCCTTCGATCAGCTGTCGGGTTCCTGCGTTGATGACTCCGGGAACGATGATGAACTCACCAAGGCGGACATCGGCGCAGCGCACTAGGGCTGCCTCGCCGCCGAGGATGAGGGGGCTGGTATTGTTGCTGGAAATGGCAGTGTCGGTGGAGCTGACCCAGGTCAGGCCATTGATCAAAGTGGTCGCGGTGCGGGTGGTGTCGTCGCGGATTGCGGTGTAGAGGAGGTCCTGGGAATTGAAGGCTTGCCCCGGCGTGGATAGGAAATTGTTGCTGGCTTTGAACGCGGGTCTGTTGTTTTCACTGATGCGGATTCCGTAGCCGTCTTCGGCAGTCAGAAGAGTGCCTTTTGAAACGATGGAATTGATGAAAGAGCCGCGATTGACGTATCCGCTGTAATTGAGCACAACGAAAAGATTGGCGCCGCCGCTTGCATCGAGATTGATGGACGGATGATCGGGGGCGGAGAGATGTTGATCTTTGGAAGGATCGAAGGCGACGGCATTCAATCCGCCGATCGTGGTGCTGCCGCTGGCCGGTCTGCGGGTGAAGGTGGCTTGGGAGGCGTGGTTTTGATTTCCGCTCTTGTCCTGCCAGAGGGAAACGTTGCCGACTTTCGGCGTGAGGGTGCTGGAATCCGCAGCGTCGAACCAGGCGGCGGTGAGCATTCTTAGCGGAGACCATGGCAGTGGAGGGCTGCTTGCGAGAGATTGATCCGGTCCGGCGCTGACCGCTGGCAGGGCGTTCCAACGTGCAAAAAGCGAGTGATTGCCGGGGTTGGTGACGGTGGTTTCCGCCGTGACTAGGCTGCCGCCGGTGGCCGCGCTGAACCAACCGATGAAGGAGAATCCGGTGCGGTTGGTCGCGGGCAATGGGCCGTAGGGCTCGCCAAAATTCAATTGGAGACTTGCAGGAACGATGGAGCTGCCGCCATTCGTGGTGAAGGTGATGACGGGCCGGACGCGCCGTGTGAATTGGTCGAGGTAGAGCGATTGGGGTTCGAGGGTGGCACTTGTGCCGATGCCTTCGAGGTGGTCGGCCGGGGCGGTATTGCCACCGGTGGGGTTGTAAGCATAGAAGGCAGTGCCACTCGTCGCACGGGTTCCGATGACGTATCCGTAGTTGAGTTGCTCGCTGCGGACGATGGGATTGCTGCTGTTGGCATAGCGGGTGCCGCTGCCGGTGGTGTTCCAATAGACCCCGTGGGCGGAGGTCACGCCGTGGGGAGGAGTCCCGCCATTCAGCCCGCGATGGCTGGCGGTGTAGTAGCTATTGTGGGCGTGACATTGGTCCCACAGGTTCGAGTGGCTGAAGCGTTGGTGATTGTCGCTGCCTTCACCGCTGGTGGTGTAACCGGAGGCTGAGGAGCCGGTGGCACGTTTTGTTTCACGATCCTCGCATTGGAAAAACACATTGCCGGAAGTGCCGCCGTAGCCGACGACAAATCCATGGCGTGAGAAATCCGCGATGCAATTCCTGACCAAGCATTCGTTGCTGCTCTGGATTAAATACATGTAACCATTGCCACCGCCGCCGCCGTATTGCGGGCGACGCATCTGGCAGTTCTGCACGGTGATGCGCATGGAACTGATCAGGAAGATGCCATTGGAGAGCATGTGGCAGGTGCTGGTGTTAGCGGTGGCCTGACGGCTGTGGACGTCGCTGATCCAGCTATCGCGGACACTCTCGAAACGGATCAGCCAACTGGCGTGGGTGTTGTAGGCGGCTTTCGTGGTGTCCGAGTAGTCCTCTTCCCCCCAGCCGGATCCCGTGTGCTGGAGGTTGCCGATGGAGAGGGACTCGATGCCGACGTTTCGGAGCAATCCGCTGACGGTGCGGACGGTTGGATTGTCGCGGGTTTTCATCCAGTAGCGAGTGGGCACGTCCACGTCGATCCATCCTGCGGTGGCATCCACGGCGACGACTTCGCGGAAGTAGGTGGAGCTTCCCGGGCTGGACTCGCCCCACCAAGTTTCCTGCTTGTTTTCAATGATCCAGTCGCTGGTGAAGTTCCACTGGAGGCGGACGATGTTGCCGGGAGCGAACGAGCTGGCATTTGCGACCGGGATGCGGCGGGTCGGTCCGGGAAGGTTGGCGGTGATGTTTCGTGCGGTGCCCAGGGAAGTGGAGGCCGGGGAGACTTCAATGACCGCCTTGCTCCTCATGGCGTGGGAGGTGTTAAGAAGGAAGGTTTGGGTGGTGCCGGCGCCGCGGAGGACGATGTTGGAGGTGGAGATGCGGAGGCATTGGTTGCCTTGTGGGGAAACGCGGAATTCGCCAGCGGGAAGGAAAACGACTCCGCCACCGGCGGCAGCGGCGGCATTGATGGCGCTCTGGATGGCGGCGGTGCTGTTGGTGGCGCCGGTGGGGTCTGCGCCGTATTGGGTGACGTCGAAGACGGGGCCTGTGATGGTGGGAAGCATCACTTCGCCCCGCCTGTAGCCGGCATAGGAAAAATCCTGGATCAACTTCGCGCTGGCGAAGGAGACGGATTCACTTGGTGGCTGCCAAGTGGCCGGATAGAGGGTGCTGCGCCAAGCGGTCTGCCCATGCGCGACGGCGACCACCACCCACAGCAATGTGAGGATGGGAAGCAGTTTTCCTAGTTGAGACGAGTTTTTGATGGGTTGGGATAGGAGATGAAGCTTGTGACTTTCCAAATGGAAAAAGTCATCGTGTGTCCGAATTCTGTTGTTGCTTCAGGGAGGCGTCTCCTGGGCAAAACATACACTCAGCGGCGGCGGCGGAGCAGGGCAAGCAAGCCAAGACCGCCGAGCAAGGCCCCGCTTGGCTCGGGGATGATGACGACATTCAAGCTGCCTGACTCGAAGTAGCCCTTCTTGCCGTTGCCAAAATCATAGGCACTGCCCGCGTCGAGGTAAGCGGTATCGCCCCAATTGATCGAAAACTCGCCATCCATGAGTTCATAGGTTCCAGCGTCGGCATCGGCCCAGTTCCAGCCGACGAGATCCTGGAATGTCAGGTTGCCCAGAGTGAGGCTTCCGCCGGTGAGACTCAGAATGCCCGCGCTGTTGGAACCGAGCGTCGCGCCCGTGAGGTCGAGGCTGCCTCCGGCGGCAAGGGTCAGGCCATTGCCTAGGGTGCCATTGCCGCCAATGGTGGCATTGCCCCCCACGGTGGCGGCGCTGTTGGAAAGTGAGCCGCTGAGGTAAAGCGTGCCTGCGCTGACTGTTGTGTTGCCGTTGTAGGAGTTGCCACCGGTGAGGGTGAGAGTGCCGGCCCCGGCCTTGGTGAGCCCGCCAGCGCCGGAAATTCCCACGTTGAGCGCGGTGGAAAAGCCGTTGGTGTCGATGATACCGCCGCCGGTGTCGGTGGTCACGTTCAAGGGTGTGCTTCCCTCGATGATGAGCGACGCGATGTTGGTGGAGAGCTTCAAGGTGCCGCCGCTGGAGAAATTCAGGTTGCTGGTGCCGGAGCCGCTGCCTGCGAGGGCGTTGCTGAAGCCACGAC
>JBEGOB010000407.1:0-4789 GCA_041182265.1 Verrucomicrobiota bacterium
GCCCTCCCTTCGGGTATCGCAAACGCCGCGACCTGGACGAAGGCGGACAACACCACCGCACTGACCACGTCTGGCAGTTGGACGGTTGCTGGCGTGCCAGCGGCCTCGGGCGACTCGCTCCTCTTCGATAGCACGCTGACTGCTTATAGGGCGGCCAGCATTGGAGCGGGCTTGAATGTCGTGGGCATTCAGCAAACGAATGCCGCAGGCTTCGAGTTTGAGATTAGCTCCAATGGCAGCAATGCCCTGAGTATTGGCACAGGAGGTGTCACGATCACAACGGGCGCGAGGCTAACATTTAGTTCCCCGGTGGTGCTCACCGGAAACCAGACATGGAGCCTGGCGACTGGTCGGATCAATGTGAAAAACACGTTGACTACTGGGGGCAATACCCTGGGCGTCTCTGGCAGTGGCACCGGTTCAGGTATCTTGAGCTTTTCTGGCAACAACACCCTTGGCAGCGAAGTCACGATTGGAACGATGGATCGGGTTTATGTCCAGAATGGCACGGTCACGTTCAATGGCACCAACAACACCAATTCAAACTTTTACATCTTTGGCGGCACGGCGAATGTCGCATCCATGGGAAACCTAACCGGAGCCAGTAGCATTGGTAAAGGCAGCGCCTTTGTTCAATCGGGAGCGACGTTGAACTACACAGGAGGCAATTTTGCGAGCAACAAGGGATTCTCTCGGGACTCCAACGGCACTTCTACGATCGCAGTCACCACATCTGGCGCAACGCTCAGCATGAGCGGCAATCTCACTACCAACACTGGCGCGACTACGGGCGGTTGGTCTCTTGGCGGAGCAGGCAACCTAACTCTGTCGGGTAACATCGCCAATGGCACCAGCACCGCAGTGACCAAAACCGGCCTTGGCACGTTGACGCTCTCTGGCTCTAGCAACGCCTATGCAGGCCAGACCACCGTCAGCGGCGGCAAGCTCACCATCGCCTCCACCGGCAATATCAACAGCACCAGCGGCGTCTCGATCGGCGCGGGCGAGTTCAACTACAACGCCTCCACAGCACTCACCAAAGCTGTCACCTTCAGCGGCACCGGCGGCATCCTCAGCGGCACCGGCACCATCAATCAGGCAGTCAACGTCACCACCGGAAACACCTTGGCAATTGGCAATAGCGTCGGCCAGATGAATTTCGTTGATACACTGGGACTCAACGGGACCACCGTGATGGAAATCGATGGCACGGCTGGTGCGGGAGTCACGAGTGGACATGATTTTGCCAACGTGACCGGGGCCATTACCTACGGCGGGGCGCTCATGCTCGACATGGGCACCGTATTCACCATCGGCAGCTACTCGTGGAATGTGTTCGACTTCGCCAGCGCGACGGGAACCTTCTCCACCATCACTCTCGCCGACCAGTATTCCGGCAGTTTGCTGGATGGCGATTCGAATGGTGTGTGGGATCTCACCAGCGGCGACAACACCTGGCAGTTCAACCAATCCACCGGTGCGCTCGGCCTCACCGTCATCCCCGAGCCGAAGGTCGCCGGATTGCTCGGTGGCCTCGGCGTGCTGTGCCTGCTGCGCCGCCGCACGGCCTAAGAATTTTCCGGTTTAATGGGTTTTCTCCGGAATCAAAGCGGGGGCGTCGGCCGATGGTCAGCGCCCCCGCATTTCCAAGCCCAACGCAGGTCAAATCCGCAGCCTTTATAGTCTTTTATGACCAGACAAGTGTCCACCATTCGCGACGTCTCCGCTGAAATTGTTCCCCATCGAGATCCCGCCGAGAGTCGGCATTCAGCAGCGGAGAACTGCCCGGAGATTTGGACTTGGGGATCTGGAATCTGGATGTAAGCCTCACGGCCACTCAGGGTTGCCTGAAGGCTGGTTCTTATTTGCCGACATCCGTCGGGTGCTCCAAGCGCAGAAAGCGCGTATTGGATAAACAGCCAGAATGGCAATCCCTTGCGAGCTGTGACCCATTCGAATTTTCCGGAGTTCTTGGGTTTTCTCCGGAATGTGAGTGGGATCGTCGTCCGGGGGGCGTTCTCGTGTTTTCAGGAAATTTTCCACTTTTATTCCGTCCCAATTCACCGATTCTCCTAGAATGCCGAAGCGAACTAGACTTCACCGCCCCAGAGTCCTCTTGGCGATGGGTTGGTTTGTTCACGAGATCAATGTCGGCGTGGCCCGCTACGCCCGCAGTGCCGGGTGGATTCTTGAGGATCTCGCATCCCACTCAGGGGTGGTGGATTCCGATTGGTGTGGAGACGGCGTCATCACGCTCGTCGAGGACATTCGTTCACCGCTTGTCCGCTTCCTCAAACGCGCAAAAGTCCCGGTGGTGAATTTGACCGGTCATTTTCCGGAACTGCCGTATCCCTGTGTGCTTCAGGACAACCACGCGATCGGGCGGACGGCGGCGGAAGAGTTAATCGGCAGGGGAATCAAAAACCTCGCGTTTTTCACCATCGACCGAGATGTGCCGGTGGTGGTGGAGCGGATGGCCGGTTTCCGCGAGGCGGCGCTGGTCGCCGGTTGCACCTATCAGACAATCGATTACACGGACGAGAAGAGCAAGGGAAAGAGCCAGCAGTCGATGATTCGATGGCTGGCAGCTAAGCTTCTCAAGCTGCCCAAACCTCTTGGGACCATGGCCCAGTTTGATGCCGAGGCGAACATCATCGTACAGGCGTGCCTGCTCGTGGAGCTGCAAGTGCCGGAAGACGTCGCCGTCGTCGGCGTGGACAATGACCCGATCTACAGCGAACTGGGTCCCATCCCACTCACCAGCGTCAACAGCAACCGCGAGTTGCTGGGCTATCGGGGAGCGGAGCTGCTGAATCAGCTGATGCGCGGAGCCCCGCATCCTAAGGAGACGATCAGGGTGCCTTCGGGCGGTGTTACGGTTCGGCAGAGCACCAATATTTTCGCAACTGCGGACGTGGGGCTGTCCAAGGCGCTGCATTTCATCAAGGAAAATGCCAGCAAGACGATTTGTGTCGATGATGTGGCCATGGCATCCGGGATTTCACGGCGCTCGCTCTATCATAAATTTAACGCACAGGTGGGTCGTTCTATCCAAGAGGAAATCATTCGCCAGCGCCTGAACCTTGCCAAGGACCTGCTGGTGTCATCCGACCTGAAGCTGGATGCTGTCGCCTATGATTGTGGTTTCGAGGGAGCAACATCGTTGAGCAATGCCTTCCGACTCCATTTGGGTGTGGGCCCTTCAGCTTTCCGTAAGAAGTCCCGCTCCAAATCGTAATTTCCCGTGGATGCCCCTCCCGATTTCGATATTTCCACACGTTGAGCAGCGCACTGAATCCAGCTTCCATGAAAGATAAAATCGGTCTTTTTCTATTTCTTGTTATCTCCACGACGCAACTTGCCGCGGATCGGGTGGCCTTGCTGGTCAGTCATCGGGTGTATAGTGAATTGAAGCCGGAAATCCAAAATTACAAAGCGGATGTCGAGGCCCGGGTGCCTGTGAATCTTCAGATCGTGGAGGGAGAATGGGAGAAGCCCGCAGAGGTTCGTGCCAGCATCAAGAGCCTTCACGACAAGGAGGGAATCATCGGCGTGGTTCTGGTCGGCGCGCTGCCTATGCATCATTTTTTCATGCATGAGCATCCCAATCCCAATCCGCTCTACTATGAGGACTTCGACCTTGAGTTCGTAGATCACAACAAGGACGGCGTGGACGATGCCTACAAGGGGAAACCTGAACTTAAGGTCTGGGTCGCCAACATTCGCGCCTGCGAGAAAGCACGGGAAGACGATGTTCCCGGACTGCGACGGTTCTTTGCCAAGACGCACGCCTACTACACGGGCAAAGCTGTTCCTGAAGCGCGGACTCTTCTCTTCAGCGGGTCGGACTGGCCGGGCACTGGGGACGCGTTCAAGCGCCGCGGTGGTACCCGATTTTCCGCGCCCGGAGATGTGACGCTGCTGGAGGGTAAGGCATGCACTCTCAATGCGGCGCGGCAGGCACTCAGGAAACACAGCTACTCGCTCACCTACATCGGGCTTCATTCGGATGAGACCGGCCACGCCACGGAAGATGAAGATCTTTTCGCCGCGGAGATTGCCGAATTGAGAACAGGTTCACTCATCACCATCAACCATGGCTGCTTTGCCGCGAACTGGACGAAAACCGAAAATGACGACAACGGCCCGAACTGCGCGCTGAGCTGGGTTTTTGGAAAGCATCTGGGGCAGGCGGTGGTCGCCCAGGTCCGCAGCGGCGGGATCGGATTCGACAATCTGATTTACGAGCGCCTGCGCGCCGGTGACTATCTGGGGAAAGCCTATCTTCCCTCCAAGCAGGCTCATGAAACCGAAGCTTCCCCGGGCGACCACGTTCCGGGCGACATTGTCTCCGGTATACTGATGATAGGGAATCCGTTCCTAGAGCTCAAGCCCGTGAAGCACGATGCTACGGCCAATCCGCGCCTAGTGATCCGGAATGCGGTTTATGGTGACTTGGCCAATAACGCCGTGGTCAACGTGACGCAGAAAGTGGCGGATTGGGTCGAAGATTCACTCAAGGTTGAAGCCACCGCCGAAAATTTTGGTGACCCTGCGAATGGAATCGAGAAGCAGCTGAAGGTCGATTACACGTTAGATGGTGTGGATGCATCCGAGATCGTCGAGGAAAGCAAAATCCTGAAGCTCCATCAATTGGAGTCCCGATAACAAAAAATCGATCGCTGCACTTCAAGGGGTCTTGGGCTCGGGAAGTGGCAGGGGCGGGCGAGCGGGAAGTGGTGAGGTTTGCTCGAAAACGTTCTGGATGTCCGGCTGGTCGCTTTTAAAA
>JBEGOB010000408.1:0-5616 GCA_041182265.1 Verrucomicrobiota bacterium
GTCATTAAGGATTTCATAAAGCCGTCAGTTCGATTCACCAACAATTCAAAAGCGTCTGGCAAATCAGGCAATCGAAAACGATGTGTATAAAGTGGTGCAGGCTCTAAACGACCATCACCGAGAGCTTCGATTGCCGCGCGCATTCCATCAAGATACACTTCAGGTTCATGATCATAGGCAGTGACTACGTCTAACCCGCGAGTGTTCCACAACTGCAGATTCACCCGTCGCAATCCGTCTCGATGTGCCCCGGCAATCACCAATTTCCCACCGATAGCCGACAACTCTCCCGCAAGATCAAGTGCTTCCTGATAGCCAGTCGCCTCAATCACTCGCTCACAGAATTCTCCAGCAGTCACCCGCCCAACCTCATCCAGCGCCGCGTATGAATCGCCAAACGGTATAAGATACTTCGCTCCCATCAATCTCGCCGACTCCAAAGAACTATGTCGCTTGGAGATCGCAATCGCGGTCGCACCGGCGCCCGTGACCAATTGCACCAAAAGTGAACCTAGGAAGCCCGCTCCGATGATAGCTACACGCTGACCCGCGTGAATGTCAGCACGCTGGAAGATGTTCATCGCACGCGCTAGCGCTTCTCCAGGAAACTCCATACCTGCAAGATTGGAAGGTAGCCGCACCACCTGCTCTACCTGAACCAACTCCACCTCACTGAAGGCATTTTTCGATAGAATTCCCACACGATCCCCCACTCTTACCGACTCCACCTCATCACCAATCTCTTCCACGATTCCCCAACCCTCATGCCCCGGTGCTCCTGCCTCTAGTGGATAAGAAACCCACGATCTCCCCTCCCAAAACTGCAAGTTAGACGCACACACACCACACCCCTCCAACCTGACGAGAACCTCGCGTCCAATTGGCCGCTGCGTTTCCACTTTTTCCAAGTGAAATTTCCCGGGTCCTGAGATGACTGCTCTATAATGATTTTTCATCATGCTGCAAAAACACTTGCGTCTCATAAGACACTTCGCTCTCAAGCTCTTGCAGCACGAATGCCAAACTAAGACTTGGACCCGGGATGCTTGAAGTTTCAAGCAGAAATACGTATACACCCCAAATCATCACCCTACAAAAATTGACCAAATCCATGCAAATTGCGTCTGGGAACGTGCAAGACGCATCTCCGTCAAACAGTATTTTTATCCAAGCCGTGGATTGACTTGTCTTTACGCCAAAGCTTGCTTCATCCTCCGCGCCTCATGAAACGCGTGATGATTCACACCGACGGCGGCTGCAAGGGAAATCCAGGACCGGGCGGATTTGGCGTGGTCATGACCTCCGGCGGACACCGCAAGGAAGTCTCCGCAGGCTTCCGCATGACGACCAACAACCGCATGGAGCTTCGCGCCGCAATCGCCGCACTGGAACTCCTGAAAGAAGCATGCGAAGTCGAACTCCACTCGGACTCGAAATACCTCATTGACGCGATTTCAAAAAACTGGATCGTAGGTTGGCAGAAGCGTGGGTGGCAAACATCGGACAAGAAACCCGTCAAAAATCAGGATCTCTGGCTCCAACTTCTTGCTGCGATCCGCCCTCATAAAATTGAATGGCGCTGGGTCAAAGGCCACGCTGGACACGCTGAGAATGAACGTTGTGACGAGCTTGCAAACCATGCGGTCGCCTCGAAAAATCTCATCGAAGACATCGGATTTGAAGCATCGCGTGTCTAAGAATATCCGCAACAGACGTTTGATTCTTTCCCTGAGTCGCCATTCCCGCTAAGAGTGAGGACATGAAATATCACTCAATGGGCGCTGTCTTCGCTCTTATCGCGATTCTTATTACCACCGCGCTCGCAGAGCGGCCTTTGCCGCCCGCCTCCCAACCCCGACTTCCGCTGAGCACGGTTTTCCAAGGTGAATCGAAGTTCCACGCCATCATTGCAAAGGCTGAACGCGAAAACTGGCGCTCCCTCCCGCTGGGTGAACGCACCATGCGCATCGCTCGTGAATTATTTGGCACCCCTTATGTCAATTTCACTTTGGAAGTGGACGATAAAATTGAATCACCCGTGGTAAACTTCACCGCAATGGACTGTTGGACCTACTACGAAAACTCACTCGCCATCGCCCGTATGCTTCGTCACAAGCCGGGTCCCTACAAGCCTCAAGATATGCTACACATGATCGAGGTGGAACGTTACCGCAGTGGAATTTGCACGGGGAGCTACCTCAGCCGAATGCACCATCTCGAAGAAGTTTTTTTCGACAACCAAAACCGCGGGCTGGCAACCAATATCACCCCGCGTCTTCCTGGAGCCGTTCGCATCCAACGGCAAATTCAGGAAATGACCATCCAATGGAAAAGCTACCGCTATCTCAAATCCACCCCCTCACTGATCGCACCGATGGGGCAGATTGAAGCGAAAGTCTCAAAACTTCCCGTCTATCACATTCCAAAATCTAGGGTTCGTGATGTTGAAAGACACCTGCAAAATGGCGATATTTGTGCAATCACCACTCACGGCCCTGATGGCTACACATCCCACGTCGGTCTGATTCACCGCATCAAAGACCGTGCCTATTTCACACACGCAACTTCCGACCGAGACAAAGGACGCATGGTGATGATGGACCGCCCCATTACAGAGTATCTTCATGGCACAATGAAACATGCGGGAATCATCATTTGCCGCCCGCTTGAAGTGCAAGCATCCCAACTTTGGCAATCAAAGATAGCCGAAAACTGAGAGATCTCGTCTTACCCACACTCATGGTTCTCCAGCGCATCAAGTCACAAACTATCAGAGTCAGGAACGTGTTAAATCAATAGAAATTCACATCGATTATCCCTATTCATAATACGCGGCAGCCCTAGGATCGCTTAAAATAGACTTCGCCGGCTCAATCACCTGAATCATTGGGGCGTTAACCATGCTATCAATGTAAGCAAGCAGACCATCAACCCGTTTCAACACCAGAACAGCAAGCCGAGTTCTAGATCCGATGAGTTTTCACTCGACCTCGAGGACCTGATCTGAAGAGTTCGCACGCAACTCCGTTGCGTAAACTGCTTCGGCAATCGCAGGCAAAGCCTTGTATCGCCCTAGCAGTTCAGCACGAAGTTGGTAGCGCAGAGTGTGTGTCCCGCGCGGTAAACTTTGCAGATAGAAATCCACGCTTGCAGCCCGAGGTTCCATATACGCTCCAGGAATCCCCCCCAGATAACCGCTAAGCGCATGCACCGCTTCAAAGCCGGCCCCCTTGGAATCAGAAACCCTCAAATATTCATAATCATTCTTACTCTCTAGAACCAACTCGACTTCAATTCGTTCACCCGCCTTAAGCCGCGCTCCATCTTCAAGCAACTCGCGCCTGTATCCGGCTTTCTTCTGACGCACAATCTGTCCAACACGGCCCGGAACCTCCCCCATACGTTCCACCTCAACGAGTTTGGAAACACGCCGGGAAATTTTTACCTCCAAGCCCGCCGCACGCAATCTCTTCTCCTTTGAGAAAACTTCAAGATACGCATTCGCATAAAGCACTCCCCTTCCTTCGCGCCGGATCTCCAAAGTATGGTTTCCAGAACTCAATGCATCCCCGTTCACCACCACCGTACCATCGAATTCAAATAGATTGTCTTTGCGGATTGGCACCGTCTTCAAAGACTTCCCATCCAGCAAGATCTCCACCGTCATATCAGGCGCATCTTCCTGGCTCGCTTTGAAATAATCAACCAGAGCCTCGACCGCAAATGCGGTGTCGCGTGTCGAATCCCAATAGCTTGCGTGCTTCCGATTGTTGATGATATATTTTGCCAAACCCTGTGCGTCGGCATCCAACGGATTGACAGCAGAAAGAAGCTTCAAATACCAAGCGTTTGCCTCAATCCCACTGCCATACCAATGCCACCAATGATCTTCATTCCTGAGCTCTAAATAACACGTCTGATTTTCCGCATCACGCTTGATGAACTGAGAAATCATTCTCATCACTTCATCGCGACGTGCGGCTTCGCGCTTCCGATTAAATTCCAATCCCAACAAACATTTCGCATAAACAGGAAGCTCGATCCGATCTCGATGAAGGAAGTTCAGCATCGATTCAGAATCAAGTCCGGCCTCGCCTAGCACCATGCGAACGAAGGCGTCCAAAGCATCTGCTGAGGTCTTGGTAAGACGTGAGGAAACTTTGGGTATTTTTCCGGCAGCCTTCAGATTCTTTTGCTCAACATCGAGTTTCAAAGCGTTCGTCTGAATTTTCTCATAAGCGACAAGCCAAGCGATTGCAGGTTTCAACATCGAGTCCGGCACTTGCACACTATTTTCTCTAGCTAGAAGTAAGCCATGAAGCACAAGCGCCGTCATGTGTGGGTATGAAAACTCACGGTAGCCTGAAAACCACCCCCATCCGCCATCCGCATTCTGCATACGTCCCAGCTTTTCCACGCCTTCACCCATCATTCGATCCAGCTCGACCTCATCAAAAACCGGGTTACTCTTCCACTGTTGCCACTGCGCCGCACGCATTTGTGAATCTCCGATTTCCTGAGGATTGAGATTGGTCCGCTTGCCTTTTACTTCAGCGAGATTGACTCCAAGCTTCCGCAACATTTGGCGTGCAATCACCGCAGGTAAAAATCGATTCAAAGTTTGTTCCGTCCCTGCGTGAGGATAGCTCGCCAAGTAGGGAATCGCGTCCACCACCGCACCGGCAATACTCGGTGAGAAACGCACGGTTAGCTGGGACTGATCAACCCGACGATCTTCTGGCACTGCAATCTCTATCTGTGCGGAATTTTGATCCGGTGCAATCACTCGACTCCACGCATCCTGCCGCAGCATGCCATGCACATGAATCGGCAATGTTCGCTCAACGGCATCCCCGACGTCCTCGGCGAGCGCACGCGCGCGCAACGTCAATTCTCCTTCACGCAGAGCACGCACGCGCCAGTCCACACGTGTCTGAGACTTGGGGGAAATCTCTAGAGTCTTGGGAGCCACATCGATTCCTTCAATTAGGTCCCCATCCCACTCTAATGAAATTGTCACAATTTTCGCAATATCCGCTTTATTCTCGACCACTGCACTGAAGACCGACTCGTCACGCTCCACTAGAAATCGTGGGGTTTGGAGTCGTAATATCAGTTCCTTGGAACTGAGAATTTCCGCACTGCCTTCTCCCACTTTTGTGCCGCGCCCCAGAGCCCAGATGCGCGCTTTCCATGTCGTTAAATCATCAGGAAATTCAAGAGGAACCACCGCCAAGCCGTTAGCGTCCGTCTTGACAGTTCCCATCCATTTCACGAGATCGGCGAAGTCATGCCTGAGCAAAACAGGGCTTCCCCCCGGAGGTTTCGCCGAATCGCCACCCGCTGCGGAAGACATTCTTGCCATGCTTGAATCCATGAGCATTGGGCTGGATTCTAGCAAGCCACCTTTCGCCGCATACCCGATCCCATCATCGAAAGTGCGCTCAGCGCCGAACCTTCCAAGTGACTCCATCGGAATCGAATTCTTACGTAACAAATTTCCAGGTGAATGCGGCAGGGTATCATACTCACCACCATAAAATTGATTTTTCCATGTCCAGAAATTTGAGTGGATAAGCCCGACATTTGATCCACCGGCAAGCGCCTCCAACGAAT
>JBEGOB010000409.1:0-4285 GCA_041182265.1 Verrucomicrobiota bacterium
CCTCATCCAATCTGACAAAAAGGAACACTCCTGACTCCTGACTCCTGACTCCTGACTCCTGACTCCTGACTCCTGACTCCTGACTCCTGACTCCTGACTCCTGACTCCTGACTCCTGACTCCTGACTCCCGACCTCCATGTTCAATTCGTTCTACAAAAACAAACGTGTCTTCCTAACCGGCCACACCGGTTTCAAAGGTTCTTGGCTTGCAGAATGGCTATTGCTGCTTGGCGCTGAAGTCCATGCTTACGCACTTGCCCCGCAGAGCCATCAAATCCTATTCAGTCAACTTGATTTGGAATCCCGCCTTGCATCCAACATGTTTGGCGACATCACCGATCAAGCAAAGCTCACGGCTAAAATTCAGGAAGTGCAGCCTGATTTGATCTTGCATTTGGCCGCACAACCCTTGGTCAGACTCTCCTTCGAAATCCCAGTGGAGACCATGAACACCAACATCATGGGCACCGCTCATCTGTTGGAAGCAGCCCGCCAACTCGACAAGAAATGCACGGTCATTTGCATCACCACGGACAAATGCTACGAAAATCGCGAGTGGCTCTATTCCTACCGCGAAGAGGATGCCATGGGCGGCTATGATCCCTACAGCGCCAGCAAGAGTGCTGCCGAGCTGGTGATCTCCAGCTTCCGTCGATCCTACTTTTCCAAGTGCGGTCCCATCCGTCTTGCATCTGCACGCGCCGGCAATGTCATTGGTGGCGGCGATTGGTCATGGGATCGCATTGTCCCTGATTGCGTGCGCGCCTTGCGCAAAGGTGAGCCGATCCCCGTCCGCAACAAAACTGCAACTCGTCCTTGGCAACACGTATTAGAGCCGCTATCCGGCTATCTATGGCTTGCGGCGAGCCTCGCCACCGCAGAAAACGATTCGCCTGAATTCAGTAAGCAGGGCATCCAATCCAGCGGTGCGCGAAATGAAATCATAGCCCCCCGCACAAAATTCCAATCCAACATCCCAGTCGCGGCCCTTGCCTCCGGCTTCAATTTTGGACCCAACCTCAACAGCAATCGGACCGTCGCTGAACTTGTCCACGAACTGATCGAGCATACCGGGGGCGAATGGCAAGACCACTCAGACCCCAACGCCCTTCATGAAGCGTCCAAGCTCAATCTGGCCATCGACAAAGCATTCCACCTCCTCCAATGGCAACCGGTTTGGAACTTCAAAACCACCATTGCCGCCACCGCCAAATGGTATCTATCAGAAGCACACGGCAACCCTCCCCAAGAGCTCACCGTCCAACAGATCAAAGACTACCATCAAGACGCAATCGCCCACGAATTGCCATGGGCATTCTAGCTGACTCCTGACTCCTGACTCCAGCCCCCCCCACTCTCCAACCTTCGCGTAATTTCGTGGTTAACCACTCTTCCACAACTCCCATGACTCAATCCGAACTCAAAACCGAAATCCTCCGCCTCACCCGCGAATTTTCCAAGCTCGCCCACAAGGCAAACCGCCCCGGCGGCGATCCCGACCGCGCGCCTTACGTCCCCGGCGAAACCATCCCTTATGCTGGCCGTGTCTTTGATGAAAACGAAGTCGAAGCCGCCATCTCCGCCACCCTCGACTTTTGGTTGACGCTTGGACCCGAAGGAGAAGCCATGGAGAAAGAACTCGCCGAATTCATGGGAGTCAAACACTGCTTGCTCGTGAACTCGGGTTCATCAGCAAACCTCGTCGCCTTCTCCGCGCTCACCACCCACAAACTCCCGGTCCACAAACGGATCCGTCCCGGCGATGAAGTGATCACCGTCGCCGCAGGCTTCCCCACCACCGTCTCGCCCATCATCCAGTGCGGTGCCGTCCCAGTCTTCATTGACGCCAAGCCCCTCACTGGCAACGCCAACTGCGAACTCCTCGAAGCCGCCTACAAACCCGGCAAAACCAAAGCTGTCATGATGGCACATGCCCTCGGCAACCCCTTCGAGCTCATCACCGTCCTCGCCTTCTGCAAAAAATACGACCTCTGGCTGATCGAAGACAACTGCGACGCTCTCGGCTGCACCTATACGATTCCAGCAAGCAAGGCCAAAGAACTCGGTCTTGAGCATCTCATCAAAATTGCCGATAAAGGCGAGCATCCCATCATCCGTTACCACGTGGGTCAGGACGCAGAGGTCAGGGATCAGGGGACAGGGAGCGGAGAAGAGAAGGGCTCGGACTCCGGGTCTTCGACCTTATTCCTCACTGCTCCCACTGGCTCCTTCGGCGACATTTCAACCCAGTCGTTCTACCCTCCGCACCACCTGACCATGGGCGAAGGCGGCTCGGTCAACATCATCCGTCGCGCGCCGCTCAAAACCTACGCCGAAAGCTTCCGCGACTGGGGCCGCGATTGCTGGTGCCCATCTGGCAAGGACGACACTTGCAACAAGCGCTTCCAGTGGCAGCTCGGCGAACTTCCCGTCGGCTACGACCACAAATACATCTACAGCCACCTTGGCTTCAACGTCAAACCTCTCGACATCCAAGCCGCCATTGGCCGCGTCCAACTCAAACGTCTCCCCGACTTCATCGAAGCCCGGAAACACAATTGGGAACAACTCCGCCGGGGCCTACACGGCCTTGAGAACTGCCTCGACTTCGCCCTCCCCACCCACGCCACCGCCTGGATCCCACCGGGAGACAGAAGTCAGGAATCCGAGGTCAAGGGTCAAGAGGCAACGATCGGAAGTCTCGACTCTTCTGTGTCCTCTGATACCCGTCCACCGACCCATGAAAACCTGACTTCCGTCTTTTCTTGGGACGACACCGGCTGCCGCACAGATTGCTCGTGGTTCGGATTCAAAATCACCGTGAACGAATCCGCTCCCTTCACCCGCACGGAACTCGCCCAAGAGCTCGACCGCAACAAAATCGGCAATCGCATGCTATTCGGCGGCAACCTCGTCCGCCAACCCGCCTTCGTTCAACTCCGTCACGACAACCCAGACGCCATGCGAGTCTCTGGCGAACTTCCGGTAGCCGACCGCATCATGAATCAGACTCTCTTCTTAGGCACCTATCCAGGACTCACGAAGGAACAAATCGACTTCATGGTCAAAGTGATCTGTGACTTCGCGGAATCAAAAATCGCCGCATCGAAGGTCGTAGCATCCTAAAGCCAAGATCACCCAACCACGAAAATCGCAAATTCACGCGAAAAGCCTCAAAGACTCTCCCAATCTTCCCTTCGCGCATTTTCGTGCATTTCGCGGTTCAAATCCTCCTGTCTCCTGTCCACCATGCAACTAATCTCAACCCCACTTCCAGGTATCAAAGTTCTCCGCCCTTTTGTATTCGAAGACACAAGGGGGAATTTTGTAAAATCATTTCACGAGGAACAGTTCGCACACCACTGTATTGCAATGAGCGTGCGAGAAGAGTTCTTCTCAACATCCGCGACCAACGTCTTGCGAGGGATGCATTTTCAGGTTCCGCCTCACTCCCACCAAAAGCTCGTCTATTGCATCACGGGGCGGGTTTTAGATGTCGTGTTGGACATTCGCAAGAACTCTCCAACTTATGGTAAATCAGCAGCCTTCGAGTTGTCCGCCGCAAATCGACACGTCGTTCACATCCCGGTCGGCTTCGCCCATGGATTCATAAGCCAAGAGGAAGAATCTTGTCTGGTATACAAGACCGATGCACTACATGTCCCAGAATGCGACGCCGGCATCCTTTGGAGCAGTTTCGGATTCGAGTGGCCCCTCGACATTAAGCCCCCTGTAATAAGCCAACGAGACCTTGGCCATACTAAATTTCAGGATTTTCAGTCACCATTCTAGTCGTTTTGAGCTGTGCAGGCATCAATTTTACGCTGATATAATCACGAGTCCCAGAAACTTGGAACTAGCGCAACGCTCCCTTAATAACTATGCGTTTGTGATTGGTATGATTGAGTTATCTAAATGATCAACCGCAAGGTCTCAAGGCCCTTCGTCCAAACAAACGAGCCGCAGGCGAGCGGTCCGCAGCGGACGACCTGCGCTCCCTGCGACGGGAAAACGCCCTCCTCAAGGCGGAAAATGACTTTTAAAAAAGCCGCAGTCATCCTCGGTATCAGACCCCAGCCGAACTTCGCGAAATGATCGGCCACATCCACCAAGCCACCGACTAGGGCATCCGCCGGATCTGCGCCACCCTAGACCTACCCCGAAGCAGCTATTATCGCGCCGCTGCGCCCACTCCCATGCAGTCTTCCGATGAAGAAATCAGACTGGAAATCGAGGCCGTTTTCAAGCGCCATAGCCGCCGCTACAGCTACCGTAGAATCAGGG
>JBEGOB010000410.1:0-16467 GCA_041182265.1 Verrucomicrobiota bacterium
CACCGAGGGTGGTGGCGCCGCCGACGGAGGCGCTGTTCCAGACGGCGCGGTCCGATGCGCTTGGCGCGACCGTGGTCCAGGCGCTGTCGCTGACGAGGTTGTTTGTGGTGTTGTTGCGGACGCGGTCTGCGGCCAAAATGCTGCTTGGAATGACAAACAGGGCCGTCGTGACAAAGATATTGAGTTTCGAGAATTTCATCGGGTTTTTAATTTGGAAAATCCAGGGATCCTTGGAAGGGGATGACTCGTTCCCCCTCATAATCGATTGAAAAGTAGTGAATTTGGTAAGAACGCAAAGGGGGGATAATGCGTCACCGGCGTGCTATTTTGCGTCGGCAACAGCAGGCACATTCATGATCCCAGATCGCGTTTTCATTTAGATATCATTTTCAAGTTGCGGAGCCGTCCTCCCGGGGCGATGGGTCAGGTGAGATTTTTACCCCTCGAAGTTATGGAAAAGCTGATCATTATTGCGAATCTTGGACGTGTTAGAGCATTGAGGTTTCGGGAAGCGGGTGAGGACCCCTTGGAGCAGGCGCATTTCAGTGAAGTGCCGGGCAGCCCATTTGAAATGAGGCCTGAGTCGATCACGGATGCAGTGACTGACCAAGCGGGGCGTTTTCCGCAAAGTGGTCCGGCGGACCGCTTGGCTGGCATGTCATACGGTGAGGAACACGAGTTGGAGGCGGAACTGGAAGCCCAAGCCTTGCGCAGAATTGCTAAGAAAATCGGCGAGCTAGTCGCTGCGGAAAACTATCCGTTATGGCGTTTGATGGCGACACAAGAGATGTTGGGTCACTTGCAAGCCGCCGTGCCCGAGCGTGCACGACAGAGTTTGGCCTATGCAGACGTAGGCGATCTCACGAGAATGAAATTGGTGGATTTGGAAAAGCGCTTGTTGGAAAATGTCTAGTTTCTAGCGGATTCCCATATCTTTGCGCATGGCCTCCACCATCTTGACATGGCGGAGGTCGCTTTTTTTGTCAGACTCGTTGTCGAAATTCAGTCCGTAGGGCCAGAAGTGCATGCGGTCCGCGCGGAGAACTGCGTCTTTGCCGTCGAACTCGCGGATCAGTTCGCGGGCATGTTTTCCGATCCAAACGCCGTCCTTGATGTTTTTCCCCCAATTTTCGTGGGTGCCGATGCCGAGTGTGTGTGAAATTTCGTGGAGTGCGACGCGGCGGCTGATTGAGCCTCCCCAGTTGATCCAACCGCTGTAGTTCGCATCCGCAGTGGGGGTGCCGGGGCTGTTGTTTGCTGTGAGTTGTTTTTTGAAATCCGCGTTTTCATTGTAGAATGCGACGGCGGCATCCATGGCATCGGTGATCGCTTTTTTACGCGCTTCAGGCCATTTTTCCGAACCTCCGGATAGCTGGTAGGTGATAGCGCCTTGCGGCTTCCTACTGCTATTTCGCGCATCAAGCTTGGCCTGTTGTGCAGCGTCCACGCTTGCTTGTTGAGTGGCGGCAAAACGCTGATCCGCAGAGGCGAGCAGGGCCAGCGGAATGACGGCAATTTTGCCGTTGCTGCGGCGCACGGTGACAGATTCTAAGTCGGACTTCACGAACTCACCGATCAATTCCCGGCCGTCTGTGGATTTCCAGATGCGAGGTTGTGCAGCAAGGGTTCCGCCGGAAAATAGGGTGGCGAAAATTGCGCAAAAAATAGAAAATGTTAGTTTTCTTGGGTGGATTTGAAGCGACATGGAATTTTAGGTGAGGGTGTCTGGATGGCAATTTATTGGAATCCTCCCTCCTTGAGCTGAATGCGCCAGAAGCGCTGAGTCTCGCCCGGAGCGGCCGTGTGCGTGAAGACAAGCGGCAGACCGGTGCCAGCGCGAGTCTCGACTTCAGCCCAGTCCGTTAGGTTGGTGCTGCTCCATAAGCGATAGCCCCAACTCGGCTGGGACGGGCAGTTGATGGTGATTTGTGAGCGATCCTCACTCATTGTTAGGCTGGCTTGGGATTCGTGTGAGAAATACGCGGCCGCATCCCATTCCAGCACGGAGATGCGCGAGGCGGTGTTGCTTGGTGCGGTGTAGCCTTGGCCACTTGCGGGTTGATAGAGAAAATGAAGTTGTCGGTCCCGATCCCAAAGTTCGTTATCGATGATCGGTTCATAGTTCCCTAAGTTTTCTTGGGTGAGATCAAACTGGATCCAGAGCAAGCGCTGCGGATCGTGGGATTTCGGCAAGCTGTGAACCACGGTGATGCCGTTGCTCAGGCCTGTGGTGAGGCTGGTGCTGCTTTGGTTGTCTCGATAGGCGACGATCAGGCGGTCTGCATCATCGGCGACAACGATGGGTCGGCCGAGATCGCGGACATTTGTCTCGGAGTAGCGTGTGGTGGTTGGGTCGCTCAGTCGGTTCGATACACTGCGTGCCTGCCAAGTGCCTTGATCATCGCGGAAGACCACACGGTATTGGCGGCGGAAATTACCGGAAGAAGAATCCGGTGCCCACCACGTGCAGGTGACGGGATTGTCATTGGCGTCGATGCAGGTGCTGGCTTGATTGATCAAGCTGGAGCCCTCGGGAATGGATAGGATGACTTCCGCGCGGTTTTGCGCGCTGATTTCAAGGTCGCGGGTGATCGGGAGCGCATAGGTTGCGCCGCCAAAACGCTGCCATGTGAGTCCGCCGTCATTGGAGCGCGCATAGTTGAGGTGGTTGTTGGTTTGATAGCCGGAAAATCCGCTGTTTGAGTCAGATAGGCCGGAGGAAAATCGCCAGCACCAGGTGATGATCAAGTCGTTACCGTCTGTGCCGCCGAGTTGTGGCATGTTGAGGTAGGCATTGTAGTTAGGCGACCAACCGCTGCCTTTGATGAAAGGTGCTTTAGTGCCGGCTGGCGCATGGAGGCATGACCACGTCGCGGTGCTGAGATCGTAGCGGTTGATGTAGGTATCTCCATTACCAGAGGCGATCTCTCGGAAGATGAAGTTCAAATCACCATTCGGGAGTTTGAGAAATTGCGGATAGGTCACCGCATTTTCGAGGCCGGTCATGGACGTATCCGGCCCTAGCAGGATAGGACCCGCGCCTGTCACGGGTGTGGTGCTGCGCGAGTAATGGAAGGCATCGCCGTGCATCCCCCAAGAAAGGTGCATGTAGCCCGCGCCATCAATTCCATAGCTGATGACGTCATGCCCGTCCGTGATGGCGTTGGCGGTGAAGGTGGGGTGGCGGAAAATCTCCCACTCGGATGATCCGAGTGTCCGCCTACCGATCCAAATCGTGTTGTTGAATGGGGCGCTCGGGTCGAATTGGTGGCGTCCATACCAGGTGATGAATTGTTGATCTCCGACAGTTTTGAGGGATGAGCGGACGAATGCGACTGAGTTGATGGCGGAAGATCCGCCGTAGCCGAAGTCGCTGCTTGCGTGGTCGCCGTCATCCAATGGCACCAGTTTGACGGCTGGGCCTGCAGGACGTGATGCCGAGTTGGCGGGTTGAGTGGCGGCTGAAAATTCTTGAAGGTTGCCAAATCCATCGCGATCCGGGTCCGCACCTCCATTGTGAGTTAGAGTGGAGAAGTGCTGGATCTCCCATGCGTCCGGCAAGCTGTCAGCATCGGCGTCGATCGAGGTGGACTCTTTGTTGTTAGGGGCGGAACGATTGCTCTGTTCGATGAAATTGCTTTCGGTATCGCCGTCGGGATCGGCGCTTGGAGTTGCGGTTAGACTGCCGAAGTAGCTTGTTTCCCAGAGGTCGGCGAGTCCGTCGGCGTCGAGGTCGAGAGGGTTTGAGGCAGCGATGTTGGGATCGCTGAGAGCGAGCATTTCGGTGGCATTGTCGTAGAAATCTCCGTCAGGATCTGCATTTGCCAATGGGCTTAGATTTCCAAAATTACGAATTTCCCATGCGTCAGGGAGACCGTCGAGATCGGAGTCATCGAGAGTGATGGTGTCAGGTCCTGCGGCGTGGAAGCCCTCGCGCTCTAGGGGAGAGAGCGCTCCATTCCAGATGCGGACTTCGTCGTAGCGTGCACTCGCTGTGTTGTCTGCGGGGAATTGTGAGCGCCCGAGGAAATTCGCAGCGTCATTTAAAGTGTGAAGGGTGTTAGGGCTGTCGAAGCTGCCTTTTGCGTGGCTGAGTGACCGAGCGTTTGCGGGTGCTGCATGCCATGTGACGCGGGTTCTTCCGTGGGTGCCGGCTCGAGGTTCCAGGCTCATGACAATGTGCCATTGCACGCCGGTTCCATAGGGTGCGATTGTGTCGTTGGTGGCATTGCTGTCGATATCCAGCCAGCGGACTTGGTCTTGCGAGGACGTCGTGCCACGGGTCCATGACATCATGAGATACTCCGAGGTGCTGCTGCCGAAGTCAAAGATTCGGGACCAGTTTTGCAAACTCACTTGAGTGGCCCAAAGCTCGATGGTGACGGGAGTGCGGCGGCCTGTGAGAAGTCCGCCGTTGCCGAGCTTGATATAGGCGGAGCTGGCGCTTGCGCCGCCGCTGAGTGAAACGTCACTGCTTGATAGAGTGGCGCTACCTCCGACTGCGGAGTTTCCATCCGGGTCCACGAGAGTTGCTACCGCTTCACCGATGCTGTCAGCAAGGCTACCATTAAAACTCCAGCGATGCGCGAGCGTAGCCTTTTGTGGGGTCCAAGAGGCATTCAGTGGGTGGGAATTTGCCTCGTGTTCTTCTCGATCCGTTGCGCCGTCACTGTCGCTATCTTGGCTGCCGTCCTGATCAAGATGAGTGAAGTAGAATTTCTCCCAGCCGTCATTGAGTCGGTCTGCATCGCGATCAGGCCAAGATTGCGGGAGGGTCGGGTTGGTATTTGCTAAGTATTCGTCGGCGTTGGATGCGAAATCTCCGTCTGAGTCTGAGCTGCCGGTTTGAGCGGTGATGGAGCCGAAATGAGTGATTTCCCAAGTGTCGGGAAGTCCGTCAGAGTCGGTGTCGCCAGGGTTCGAGTTACTGTTGTTAGGGAGGGTGGCTGCGGTCTTTTCCGTGTTGTTGTCGTAGCCGTCTTGGTCTGGGTCATCGCTGCCGGATTGGGAGAGGTTGCCGAAGTGAAGAATCTCCCACGCGTCGGAAAGTCCGTCGTTGTCGGAGTCATCGAAGGAGAATAGAAATTGTGAGGCTTGACGTGCGACGCGGCTGATCCGGACCTCGTCGATGAGGCCGAGAAGGCCCTCGCCTGAAGCGGAGCGTCCTTCGTTACCGATGACGAGAGGCCCTTGATAGGAGCCGATCATGGATTCTGTGCCGCTGGTGGAGAGAGCGTTGGCCTGAGTGAATTGGTCTGCTAGGCGGGTCCAGTAGAAAGTTGAAAGTGAGCTTCCACCCTGATAAGTGTAGGCGATGTGGAACCACTCGTTTGCGACGAATGCATGTGGTCCGGATGTGGGGATTCTAGCGATGACCGTGGCGCCGGTGCCGCCGATGAAGTTGAACTTTACCGTGCCATCGCTGTCCAGATAGAATTGGAAGCAGCGGTTGTTGAGAGAACTGTCGGTGGAGATGATTTCGCGCTTGGCGGTGAGATTCGGGACTTGGATGAGGGCCTCAAGCGTGAATGAACCATCGTTGCCAGTTAGGCTGGAGTGAGCGATGGAGTCGGGTGATGCTGCTGTGGCTGAGTTGCCGGGTTGGAATCCTCCGGAGGTATTTGCATCCAGTCCTAGGCCGTGGGTGAGGTTGGAGAAGCTGGCGGCTTGGCTAAATCCGGCGGCACCACTGGCACCGAGGATGCCTGTGATTTGTGGTTGTGCTGTATTCCCAGAGACCGCGTTTTGTCCGTTGAAGGCGATGAGAGGGGGCGCGTTGATCACGGAGTTAGCCGCAGTGGCACCGCTGGTTTCGTCGAGGTGAAAGAGGTGGACGGTCTCGGCGTCGATTTGATAGGGACCCGAAATTGCCGCGATTGCGGGCATGGCGAGAACGCTGCAACAGACGATAGGGTGTAAACATGAGGCCATCGCATGGGAGGCTACATGCAACGGATGATGATGGGACATCAAAGCGATTTTCTCCCCAATAAGGGGGGGAGGGCTTACTGGGGGCCGAGATATTTTACCACCGCTTCGGTGCGGGTTCGGACGTGAAGTTTGCTATAGATGTTGTCGATGTGTGAGCGGACAGTTTCGAAGCCGATGCCAAGTTCCCAAGCGATTTCCTTGTAGAGGCTTCCTTTGACGAGGAATTCTAGGACTTGAGTCTCGCGTGGGGTGAGTTTGTGCTCGTTGCTTTTGCTGGGAGGTTCTTTTTGGAAATGTTGAACGACCTTGCGAGCAATCGCGCTGGACATGGGAGAGCCGCCTGCAAGGAGGTCGTCGAGGGCTTCCAGAAGTTTCAGGGGAGCGTCGCGTTTGAGGAGGTAGCCGGAGGCTCCTGCGGCAAGCGCGTCGAAAATCCGTTCGTTGTTGTCATAGACCGTCACCATTAAGACTAGGGCTGTCGGGTGGATGGACTTTAACTTTGCCACGCACTCGATGCCGGACATGCCGGGGAGCTGAATATCCATGAGGACGACTTCCGGGCAGCTCTTTGCTAGGCCGCTAAGTGCAGCTTCCGCAGTTGGAAAAGTTTTGGTGAGCTGCCATGGAGAGCCGGAAATAATCTCTGTTAGTATGCCGCAGAGTGAGGCGTCATCCTCGACGATGGCAATGGAGTGGGGTTTCTTAGGCATCGTGTGAGTGCGTTTGGATATCTTCGTGAACAGGGCAAGAAAGGATGATGGAAGTGCCGCTGCCAGGTGACGAGACAATCCTGCAGATTGCGCCGATTTCGCGGCAGCGACTGTTGAAATTGTCCAGTCCTTGGCCGCGGGTGACGGTCACGGGATCGAATCCAGCGCCTGTGTCGCGGATGGTTATGTCGATATTTTGACCATTGAAACGCAATGAGAAATAGACTTCGCAGGGGCCGGCGTGGCGGAGGATGTTGTGGAACGACTCCTTCACGGCGAGTGCGATGTGGTGGCGGAATTCCGAGCCTAGAGGGAGTGGCGGGAGTAGGGGCGGGATGTCTAGGCGGCAGCGGATCGGTGTGTCGGCGAACATTTTTTCGGCGAGGCGGGTGAGGTGAGACGCGAGGTGGTCCAGCGTGTCGTGCGTGGGGTCCACCGCCCAAACGAGACCATCCATGGCGACGACCAAATCGCGAGCGGAGTCTGAAATTTTGGATAGATGGCGGCGTGCGTTGTCAGGTGCGCGCTCCATGTCACGTTGTGCAAGTGCGGCGCTCATGTTGATGAAGGTGACGCGGGATCCAAGGTCGTCGTGCATGTCGCGTGCGATGCGTGTGCGATCGCTTTCGATGGCATTTTGGAAGCGCAGTTTTTCCATGGACCGTTGTGCGCGATTGCGGTGGATGGCGAAAATGATGGAAGCGACCAATGCGACGCAGGTAGCAGTGATGATGGGCCAGAACCAAAAAAGTTGCCAGATAGGTTGGCGGATTTCAATTCTCAGGGAAATTTGGTCCGCGATGGAGTCGCCATTTTCCGCGAGGCCGATGATGCGGAATGTGTAGGATCCGGGTGGGACGTTCACGTAGTTTGCGCGGTGAGTGCTGCCGCCGATGACGTTGTGCGCACCGTACCATGAGATTGAGTAGGTTGCGTCGCGTGGGGCGGATGGGTGGAGATCCAGCGAGGTGATCCACTCGCCGTATTTGTTTTGTTCACCATCGACCAAAGCGAGACCGGGACGTGCGGTGCGCATGCTGAGACGTGCGATCGCTTGGTCTGTTCCACCGCGCCGCCAGCCGGACGGAGTGCCGGCGATGGAGGTGGTGTTTGCGTCGTATGCAAGGACGCCATTATCTAGCAGTGATGTGGTGGAGCGTTCAGGAGGATGGAGTCCGACGTAGTCGATCGCAAAAAATCCGGTGGTGTCCGGTGAGCCTGACGAGAGGATTAAACGGATTTTTTCCGTTCCCTCTGGGATGTAAACCGGTTCCACGCGGCGGGTCATCGATGAGTCTTCAAGCGTGGTTTCCCAGCCTGGGCTGCGGTTGGTGATGGGGAAGAGGGATTGGCCGATGACGTTATCTCGGGCATCGAGGGCGTGGAAAATCAAGCTCATGCCAAGTTCGGATTCTTGCCAGCGTTCGTCGATGCCAAGCAATTGGCTGCGCAGCCTAACATTTGTTGGTCGCGAGTCCGAGGAAAGGCCGAAGGGTTCGACTTCGCCATTGGGAGTTAGGTCGCGGAAACCAAAGTCGAAGTCGAAGCGGTGGAGTCCTGAGGGAAGCGTTAAAGTTGGGCGGGTGCCGTGGGGAAAAGGTATGGGTTTGGAGTCCACCAGAAGGTTTGAGAACTCAAGTTTGAAAGTGGGCGTGCGGGGAGGAGCTTGGTCGGTGGGAGTGGAAGTGGGTGGTTTACGCAGGGCTGCGGGAGTGAAGAAAAAGTCGCTGGGGTGGCGTGCAACGCCGCTGATGCGGACTTGGTCGATTTTTCCAAGAAAAGGTTCCGCTTCGGCATTTTCGGGGAAACTGCGTGCTTCATTGCCCACGGCGAAATCACCAAGGATGCCGTTGAGGTCACTGGAAAGAGTGCCACTTCCGATGCGGTTTGCAGAGTTTAGATTGCCGGTGATGCGCGTCCAGTAGAGTTTAAGATTGTTGGCGACGCCGGCATTTCCGTCGTAGGAAACAGCGATGTGAAACCAGCTTTGGGTGTCGATTCCGTGAGGGCCGCTGGTGGGTATGCTGGCGATGCCGCCGCCACTGGCACCGACGTCTGGCAGAGGAGTGAATGAGAGGAATCCTTCTTTTTCGATGCGGAAATTGAACGCGCGATCGGGTCCGTCACCCTCCATGGACAAAAGGCAGAGAGCGATGGTTGGTGCGTCTTGTGGCAGGATGTCGAACTTGACGATGAGTTCGTAGGTAAATGCTCCGTCGGGACCGAAGTATTGAAAGTGCTTGGGCGCGTTGTCCTTGTCATCTTGATGAAGGGCGGGGCTTTCAGTTAGGATGGCGCCTTGGAGATCGGATGCACCCAAGGAGCCGCCGACATTGGCGTTGAGGGAGACTGAGCTGCCGAGACCTGGGAGTGACGCTTGTTTGGGTTTTGCTCCGTTGAACATGCCGCGGAGTGGAGACTGCGTGTCGGCTTGATTTTTAAAGGGGGGACCTGGCTCGTCCAAGCTCCAGAGGTGAAGCGTATGTTCGTCCGGCTGATAGGGAGTGAAAAATTTGGGTTGATCAAGCGGCTCACCAGTTAATGGGAAGGTGAGTGCAAGTGTGAGGAAGCAGCCGTTGATGATTTGGGTTTTCACGGTCCGGAGAGGCTGGAATCAAGTTGTTTTTCCAGATTTGCCGAGGGTCTCCCAATCTTGTTGGGAGATGCAGCACGGGTCAGAGGCGACCCAATGGTTAGGCGAGATTTCCGCGAGAGATAGGTCTGCGCCGATGGTGTCTGGATAGAGTGGATGATTGATGCGGTGGCCGAAGGCGCTGCCTGGTGGAGGATCAATCGGCGATGGGACGTCACCTTCCAAGAGAACTTTTTCACGCCTGACACGTGGGTCATGCGATGGGATGGCGGAGAGCAGGGCCTTGGTGTAGGCGTGGCGAGGATCTTGGTAGATGGCGTCGGCGCTTGCGAGTTCAACGATTTTTCCGAGATACATCACGGCGACGCGATCGCTGACGTGTTTCACAACAGATAGGTCGTGTGCGATGAAGAGATAGGAAAGCCCGAAGTCGCGCTGGAGTTCGACGAGGAGATTGAGAATTTGAGATTGGACAGAGACGTCGAGAGCGGAGACGGGTTCGTCGCAGACGATGAGTTTGGGTTTTAGGGCGAGGGCGCGTGCGATGCCGATGCGTTGGCGCTGGCCGCCTGAAAACTCGAAGGAATAGCGCTCTGCGGCAGAAGCAGGCAGGCCGACGCGGTCGAGCAGGCCATGAATCCACTGGGTGCGTTCTGTGCGTGTGCCGAGGTTGTGGATGATGAAGGGTTCCTCAATGATGGAGCGGACGCTCATCCGTGGATCGAGCGATTCTGCGGGATCTTGGAAGATCATTTGGAAGTCGCGGCGCAGGGGGCGGAGTGCGTGTTGGCTGCTGTGGGTGATGTCGTGATCTTGAAACCGGATGCTGCCGCTGGTGGGTTTCAGGAGTCTTACGATGGCCTTACCAAGTGTGGATTTCCCACAGCCAGACTCACCGACGAGGCCGAGAGTTTCGCCAGGGCGGATATCGAGCGACACGCCATCCACGGCGCGGACGGCACCGGTTTGGCGCAGCATGACGCCGGTGCGGACGGGGAAGTGGATGCGTAAATCGCTAACTGAAAGCAGGGGATTCATGAAAAATCAGGTGCGAGTTTCGTTAGTTTTCATCCGGGCGGTAGCACTCGGGACATGTCTCGACCCAGCGGCCGGGTGAGACTTCGGCGAATTTCGGGCGTTCGCGCGAGATTGGAGCGTTGCGTCCCATGCGTTGGCAGAAGCGGCAACCGTGTGAGTGGTCGGCGAGGGATGCGACCATTCCGGGAATGGTGTTGAGAAGAGACTTTGAGGGAGTTTCCAGAGTTGGGATCGAGTGGAGTAGGCCCTTGGTGTAAGCGTGGAGCGGGTTGGCAAAGAGATCGGCGGCGCTGGCGCGCTCGACCACGCGTCCGGCATACATGACGACGACTTCGTCACAAGTTTCCGCGATGACGCCGAGGTCATGGGTGATGAGGATGGTGGACATGCCCATGTCCGCTTGGAGGCGTGCCATGAGATCGAGAATCTGTGCTTGAACGGTGACGTCGAGCGCGGTGGTGGGTTCGTCGGCGATGAGTAGCGCCGGGCGACAGGCGAGAGCCATGGCGATGACGACGCGCTGGCGCATCCCGCCAGATAGATGGTGTGGGTAGTCCATCATGCGTTTCTCCGGCGCGGGAATGCGGACGAGATCGAGCATCTCGGTGGCGGCATCCCAGGCATCTTTTTTGGAGATTTTCTGGTGGATGCGGAAAGTTTCCGCGACTTGGCGACCGATGCGGTGGACCGGGTTGAGTGCGGCCATGGGCTCTTGGAAGATGACTCCGATTTCCCCGCCGCGGATTTTGCGGATTTCAGAGGGAGAGGCTTGGAGGAGGTCCTGTCCCTTGAAATGGATGTGTCCGCCGAGGATTTTTCCGGTGGGTTGTGGGAGCAGTCGGACGATGGACATGGCGGTGACGCTTTTGCCGCAGCCGGATTCGCCGACGATTCCGACGGTTTTGCCGGCGGGGACGGAGAATGAAACTTGATCGACCGCGCGAAGGAGGCCGCGCTCGGTCTCGAACGAGGTGATCAGTTTATCGACCTCAAGTATATTTTCCGCTTCTGGGCTCATGGTGTGGCGGGGTCCAAAGTGCGGGTTTCTGGGGTGGGCGTGGTGTCGGCTGACGGAAGGATGCGGTAGTCGTCCACGACCCGGCTGGATTCTGGGAAAACTTTTCCGCTGCGGCGTGCGGCTTGGGTCTCGGCCTTGGCATCATCGTCGATCCAAAAGACGAAGGCTTCGTGCGGGTCATAGACGATGGGCGGGCTGAAATGGGTGTTCTCACAGTCCGGCCATTTCACCCAGCGCCACGAGCCGATGCGAATGAAGTCAACCGAATAACCGGGGACGAAAATTCCCTCGTCGTGCATGATGCGTTGGAGTTTCCATGCTGCGTCTTTGAGTTCTTCGGGAGTGCTGGCGGTGCGGACTTTCTCGCTGAGGGCGTCAGTGTCCGCCCGGTGCCAAGCGAAGGTGTTGTTGGTTTGAGGCTTCAAGTTTCCGCTAGCATCCACGGCATTGGTGGAGTGGAGGAATTGGTGGAAATCCGGGACGGGAGGTGTGATGAGCCAACTGCTGAGAGCCATTTCATGCTGTTTTTGCATTTGCTTTTTGTAGGCGACAGTGGGCTCGAGCCCGTCGAGGCGAAGTTCAAATCCGCAAGCGCGCGCTTCCTCGCGGAGGATTGCGAAAATGCGGTCAAGTTGGGGCATGGCGGGGTAGGTGACGGAGACGGAAAGTCGTGTGCCATCAGTCTTGGTGAGGATGCCGTCGCGCCCCTCGCGTGTGAATCCGGCCTTGGTGAATGCGGCGCGTGCGTCATCAATCGAAAATGGGCGTGCGGTGATTGATGGGTCGCTGAAAGTGACGTAACCTTCATTGAAGGCGTTGAGGCGCTGGTAGTCGCCACGGAACATGACATCGATGACTTTTTGCCAATTCATCGCATGGTGGATGCCGATGCGGACATTGATATCGTTGAGGGGAGCCTTGCTCACGTTGACGTAGAGGCCGCGTGGTACTTTGGGGTATTGGTTGTAGAAGGTCACACGCTCGATGTAGCCTTTATAGACCGGTTCGATTTCGGATTTCTCATACCAAAGTTGAGGGAGTGTTAGGAAGAACGTATCCAGTTCCCCGGCGCGGAAAAGTTCGAATGCCTTGGATTCGTCACGGACGACGGTGTGGACGAGTTTGTCGGGATTGAAGCGGTGGCGGTAGTATTTCCGGTCTTTGGCCCACCAATTTTTGACGCGGGTCTGAGTGATGGATGCGCCTTTGATGATATCTTCCGGAAGCACCTCGTAGGCACCCGTGGTGGGAGGAAATCGCCATTGGTAGCGCTCCGAGTAGTCTGGACCGTATTCGTTATAAAAATGGGGTGGCGAGGGAGTGATGCTTCCGGCGATGGCGGGCGCATAGATTTTCGCTTCGGGGAGGGAGACGGAAATCGTGAGGTCGTCATACATGGCGATTTGCGCGATATTTTCCCGATAGTATTGCTTGGAGTAGGGGTTGACGATGTTATCCGAGACGCGGAGATAGACGGCGACGAGGAAGTCGATGGCTTTGACGGAGACTCCGTCCGAATAGCGTGCTTGTGGGTCGATGCGGAAGTAGATGGTGCGTCCATCTGCTGAGCTGGCCCATTCCTTGGCGAGGCCGGGAATCATTTCCATGGTTTGTGGGTGGAGTCCGACCATGGGCATATCGATGTAGTCGTAAAGGTCACCGCGGAATGAATTGTTCGAGTTGTCTCCGAATGGGCGGATGGTGGGAGGGAAGCTTGGGATATAGCGGCGGAAAGCGCCGCCCTTCTTCGCTGCGGGATCGCCGATTTCCGGTTGGTCCAGTCCATTTTCCCAAGTGAGATTGGTTGGGATTTCCGAAGCTTTGGCAATTTTCAGGAAGTCACCGATGGCGAGCCGGAACTTCCACTTTTCAAGGTCAAGTTGGAGAGTTGCTGCTTGGGTTTCTAGCGTTTTTTTAGCCTCACCGGTTGCGGTTGCTAGGGCGCTGGCGATGCGTGCAGCCTCCTTTTCGGATGCGTTTTGCTGGGTGATGAGCCATGACTCGATGTGGCGGTTGTAAATCGGGAGGAATGCGTCGAACTCGAGTTTTCGTGAGATTTCCTGATCGTTCTGGCGGCAGGCGACAGTTAGCAGGGTGCAGGCGCACAGCATGAGGAGACACCAGAGTGAGAGCGGTGGGCGCATCAACGGTAATAGGTGAATTTTTTCGGGTCAAAGGCCTCGCGGACGGCTTCACCCACGAAGGTGATGAGGACGAGGAGGCCGACGAGAACGATGAAGGTCGATGTGACGAGCCACGGGGCGGATAGGTTGGAAAGTCCGTCGTTGAGGAGGCGGCCCCATGTTGCATATTCCGGGGGGAGGCCGAAGCCGAGGTAGTCGAGTGAAGTGAGAGAGAAGACCAAGCCCGACATGGTGAAGGGGATGAGTGTGACGATGATGGCGACGGTGTTGGGGAAGAGGTGGCGGAAGAGAATGCGCGGCGTGCCGGCACCGAGGACGCGAGCGGCGGAGATATAGTCCCGCTCTTTGTCGCGGTAGGCGGCGGTGCGCATGAGGTAGGTCATGCCCATCCAACCGAATGCGACGAGGATGCTCAGAATGATCGGTAGTCCTTTGAAGCGCTCCGGCACCAGGCTGGAAAAAATGATGACAATGAAGAGAAAGGGCATGTTTGAAAAAATCTCGATGAGGCGTTGTGCCACCATGTCGAACCATCCGCCGAAGTAGCCCATCATCATGCCGACGGTGATTCCGATAAGATAGACTATGGGAAGATAGATGATGGCGGCTTTGAAATTCACCTGCATGCCGCCGAACAGATAGGCGACGACGTCATAGCCTTGGGAGGTGGTGCCGAGCCAGTTTCCGACTTCTGGGATGGGAGGTGCTGGGTGGTATTTCACGGCACGGAGATCGCTGCTTTGCCAAGCGAGGAAAGATTCCTTGGTTCCTGATCCGTTGTAGCGGTCTGAGATGAGCTGTCCTTTGCGGTATTCCGCGCTGTAAACTGGGAGATTGTCCGTGTCCCAGCCGTCGGCAGGTCCGGTTAGCACGCCATTTCTGAGAGTGAAGCGGAGGTGCATTTTCGCCTCGACTGTGTCGAAGTATTTGGCGGCTAGGCCCCAATACGGGGTTCGGCTGCCATTTTCGTAGTAGATCCCTTCGCGTTGCACAAGTTGGCGTGAGCGGGGTGGGAGTGTGTCGCCGGTGGGGTCATAGGGAATGAGGGGAAGGATGACTTTGCCTTCTTTTGACTCCTGCCAGAGGCGTTTGAGCTTGCGGTAGTCTGCGGGAGCCTCAGCGGTGGCATCGTTGATTCCGAAATCTTTGTTCTTTAGGTCGCTTGGTAGAAATGCGGGAAAAACCCAGTTGCCGCCGTAGTTGACGGCCAGTGCGCGTTTTCCGACGACGACTTGATCAAGCGCGGCGATGCTTCCGAGGGATAGGAGAATAAGGAGTGAATAGTAGCCTCGTTTGATTTCGCAGAAGCGGCGAATTTTGCGGGTGGTGAGAGGATTCGGCGGCCCGGAAGTGAAGGAGCGGACGAGGAGGGATGCGCCGCCGATCAGGCAGATCGCCACACTCAGCCAGCCGAACCACTTGAAGCCGTTCGTGAGATGGAGCAGCGGCACGTCGCGGCTCACCTCGAAGAACCACCGCGCGGTTGGCAGTGCGAGATTCATCACTTCACCGGTGGCGGCAAGGGCACCGAGTAGGATCGCTAAAATTCCGAGGACACGCATCGTTTACTCAAATTTGATTCGTGGATCGACCATCGCCACGATGAAGTCAGAAATCACGTGGCCGAGGAGCATGAGGAATGCGGCGATGGTCAGCGTGCCCATGATGACGGGGACGTCGCGGGCGATTACGGATTGATACTGCAAGAGCCCGAAGCCTTGGATGTCGAAGACTGTTTCGATGAGCATGGATCCGCCGATGAAAATCTCCACCAGGCTACCAAGACTCGTGGCGACGGGGATCATCGAGTTGCGGAAGGCATGGCCGAAGACAGCTTTGGGAAAGCTCACGCCTTTGGCCACGGCGGTCCTCACATAGTCGGCGGCGAGATTGTCCATCAGGTTGTTTTTCGTCAGCATCGTCAACATCGCGAAAGAACCAATGATGTAACATATCAGTGGCAGGACCGTATGATGGGCGAGGTCTTTTATTTTTCCGAAATTGTCGAGGTCTTCGAATCCTGGGCTGGTTAGGCCGAAGAGTGGGAAGAGATTCATGCGCGCGCCGAGGTGGACGAGGAGAATCGCGCCGAGGGCGAATCCAGGGATGGAATAGCCGAGGAAAATGAGGACCGAGCTGGAGGTGTCGATGAAGGTGCGGTGTTTGAGCGCTTTTAATACGCCGAGTGGCAGGCAGACGGCGTAGGTGATGATCGCCGTGAGCAGTCCGAAATAGACGGCGACGGGCATGCGTGTGAGAATCATCTCGTGGACAGGGTCGTTGTAAACCGTTGAGCGTCCGAGATCGCCTTGGAGGAGGCCGGAGAGGCGGGTTTGGTAAATGACGGCACGAGGATTGTAGGCTGGAGGAGATTGGCTGTCGGAGTTTCTGCGTTGGTAGCGAGCTTGGCGGTCGGATTGAGATTCGTAGCGGATTTTCCAACCGGCATCGGTCACGGCGGTTTGTGAATCTGCAAAAACAGCGGATAAAATGCCGTCGTCCGCCTCATTGGGCGTGTTTTTGCGTTTTACCAAGACCACTCGGCCATCGCCGCTGAGGACGACCTCCGCTGTGGTATTGGGGTCGATTGCGCTACCGATGACCTCGTCGCCGCGTGCGCCGTATTCCCCTTTGGAAATGCGGACCTCGCGCGGGACCACGCCGAGCCATTGGGCGTAGGCGGTGAGAACGTTCTTATCGAGGCCGAACTGTTCTTCCAGTTCTTCGAGTTGTTCCTCGCTCAAGCCGCCTTGCACTTGGTTGGACGAAGATGACTGCTTGCCGCCAGAGTCAGCGCCACGAGACGCCTCTTGGAGCATGCGGTCGAGCGGGCCGCCCGGGACGAAGCGAGTGATGGTGAAGACAAGCAGCGTGATGCCGATCAAGGTCGGAGGAATCAACAGCAGTCGTCTGAGAAAGTAGCTTTTCACGGAATTGGCCCCCGATCTTTTAAGCAAGCGTCAGTGACTTGCAAGCAGAGGATCCCCCAAATTGGTGGAAGGGGAAGTGATTTTCTGAGTGTGGCCTCATGAG
>JBEGOB010000411.1:0-10874 GCA_041182265.1 Verrucomicrobiota bacterium
GAGCCATTCCTCGTCTCCGCCTCGCTCGAGGGCATCCTCGCCCAACGTCTCGTCCGGACAATCTGCAAAGAATGCAAAACTCCTTACGAGCCGAATGAGTCGATCCTCAATCAACTCGGAGTTTCCGCCCACGAACTTGGCGACAAACAATTCTTCACAGGCAGCGGATGCGCCGCATGCGGCCAATCTGGCTACCGCGGACGTCGTGGTCTCTATGAATTGCTCAACGTCACCGACCCCATCCGCGAGCTCATCACGGCGCGCGCGCCATCCGTCGTTCTCAAGCAAAAAGCCGTCGAACTCGGCATGAACACCCTGCGCGAGGACGGCCTGCGCAACATTTACCAGGGTGCCACCACCATCGAGGAAGTTCTGAAATACACTTAAGATCAATCTCACCCGTTTTCCTGCACCTCACTCTCGTTTTCCGCATTTACATCCATCCTTTACAGTTTCCTTCCAATCCCTAAAACCAAACCCACTGCCATGGCCAATTTCCAATACTCCGCACTTGACGCAAAAGGCGAACAGACGACTGGCGCCGTGTCTGCCGCCACTGAGGCAGAGGCGATCCAGCAACTCCGCTCGAAAGGACTCTATCCCACCCAGATCAACGAGGAAGGAAAGTCCAAGGGCAAAGGCAAAGCCGCTCCTGCCAAAGCCAAAGGCAAAGCCAAGGGAAAACCCGCTGCCAAAGGCCAAATCGGCGGACGCATCAAGCCAAAGAGCTTGATGATCTTCACCCGGCAGCTCGCCACGCTCATCGACTCGGGCCTCCCGCTTCTCCGCAGCCTCACCGTCCTAGAAAAACAGGAACCCAACCCCGTCCTCAAGGCAACCGTCAGCTCACTCGCTGAAAATGTCCAAGGCGGCTCAACTTTCTCCGAATCCCTCGCGCAGCACCCGAAGATCTTCAATAAGCTCTACGTCAACATGGTCAAAGCCGGCGAACTCGGCGGTGTTCTTGAAATCGTCCTCAACCGTCTCGCGGAGTACCAAGAAAAGGCGCAAAAGCTCAAAAACAAGATCGTTTCCGCCATGGTTTACCCGGTGATCGTCATGTTCATCGCCGTCGCCATCTTGGTTTTCCTGATGATTTTCATCGTCCCGAAATTCAAGGAAATGTTCACCAACACGGACTCGGAATTGCCCATGATTTCCAAAATCGTCTTCGGCATGTCTGAGTTCTTCCTCGCAAGGCCTCTCATCGTGCCAAACGTGGTCTTCGTCTTCATCATGGTCGGCATCGGCATCTTCCTCTTCAATCTCTGGGGCCGCACCAATGGCGGACGCAAAGCGATCGATACGATGAAGCTGAAAATGCCCATCCTCGGTGATATCCAACGGAAAAGCGCAGTTTCCCGCTTCTCCCGCACGCTCGGCACGCTCGTCACCTCCGGTGTTCCAATTCTCCAAGCGCTCAACATCACTCGCGACACCGCTGGCAATGTGGTCATCTCGCACGCCATCGAGAAGGTCCACGAAGCGGTCAAAGAAGGGGAAACCATCGTCACCCCACTCCAAGCCTCCGGCGTCTTCCCGAACATGGTCATCTCCATGGTGGACGTGGGTGAAGAAACCGGACAGCTCCCTGAAATGTTGCTGAAGGTCGCCGACGTCTATGATGATGAAGTGGACAACGCCGTGACCGCGCTCACTTCCATTCTGGAGCCCATCATGATCGTCATTCTCGCACTCATCGTGGGTGCCGTGGTGTTCGCCTTGTTCCTGCCACTGATTAAGATGATCTCGACGATGGGCAACCAGTGATCCACTGGCCTCCGAGCTCTCCACTCCCTGAAATCTTAGCAACAAGTTCCATGAAATCCACCTCACGCAAAGGCAGCTCCGCCTTCACGCTCATCGAGTTGATGGCCGTCGTGACCATCATCGTCATTCTCGCCGGCCTCGTCGTTGGCGGCCTTGGCTTCGTCACCGAACGCCAAGCCAAGGAAAAAGCCCGCGTGCAAATCGCCCTGCTCTCCAAGGCGATCGAGGAATACAAATTGGACATGGGGAAATATCCAGGAACCACCGACAACACACCCGTCGCTGGGACGGGGGTCAGTGCGCAGCTTTACCAAGCGCTGTTCAAAGAGGGCTACGATTACACCAACCCGACAACTCCTCCAGCCAACTGGACCAAGGCAACCCGCATCTATCTTCCAGAACTGGATCCGAGAACCAGCAAACAAGGTTGGGTGACTGCTACAACCGCTGCAACACCGACAGCAACATCGACCATCGTCGATCCATGGGGAAATGAATATCGCTACCGCAAGGGAACCAACGCGCAAAACCCGGATTTTGATCTCTGGTCAACGGGTAAAGACGCTCAAACGAATACGAGCAACCCAAGTCTCACCACGCCAGCGACCAACAACCGCAACGTGGACGACATTCGAAACTTCTGATTTCGTCTGATTCATCAGCCTTTGAAAATGCCGACGGAAACGTCGGCATTTTTGTTTTAAGCGCGTCGGCTGGGAGCGCTGACGTCGTCGTCGGCATCTGGGCAAGTGATGTCCCCATCGCCCGTTGCTACCTAGAAACCGCGAATAAACGCGAATGAACGCGAATAAGACACTAAGAATGAGACAGTTGTGAAATTTGTGTCATTCATCAACAGGGTGAAGCTGTTGATCTATGGAACTCTTTGAAAATTAGCGGCCATGCTCGTTCATTCGCGGTTTCAACTTCCCATTTAGGATGAAGTGTCAACGAGACCTCAGCGTTGCCAGACTCACTCGGCGGGCACCAGAGCGAGACGGAAGCCAACTCGATTGATCCGGAGAGACGGGCTATCCGAATTTCTTGCGGCCGCGCGACAGGCCCAGGCGGAGTCCCAAGATCCGCCGCGAATCACTCGAAATTTCCGCTCCTCGGCGGCGATGGATTCGTCCGAGGCCACTCCGCCTGCGCGACGGACGTAGAGGGACCTGCACCACTCCGAGACATTCCCGTGCATGTCGTGCAATCCCAGAAGATTCGGCGGCTTGGTGGCCACCGGGTGGGTTCTGCCTCGTGAGTTGTTCAGGAACCACGAGATTTTCTCCAGTTGGTCTGGAAATGGAAATGGCAAACCCGCCCGGCAGGCATATTCCCACTGCTCCTCAGTCGGGAGATCGAAACGCCATGCACGATTGGGCGAGTGCTTTTGAACGGCAGCGATGAAGCGCTGGCAGTCATCCCATGACACCGTATCCACCGGGCAGGACAAATCCTTGCTAAACTCCGAGGGATTGCTGCCCATCACGCTCACCCACAGCTTCTGCGTGCACTCGGTTTTCGCGAGCCAGAAGCCTTTATCGATTTCCACTTCGACCTGCTGCTCATCCGTCTCCCGAGCGACTTCGGATTCCGGGCTGCCCATCAGGAATTTACCGCGTGGCACCCAGGAAAAAGCGACCATTTCCCCGCCGATTTTCAATTCCATCACCTCCCCGGCGGACTTGCCGCGCGCTTTGATCTCCTCTTGGTTTTTGCAACTGCTGGCACTGAGACCCGCGCAGAGCAGGCACAGCCCGAGCCAAAGCCCGTGAAACGCAGACGACTGGCCGTGGCGCTCAGCGCTTCCACCATGGGCATGCGGTGAAGGCGGTGAATCGGAAATGGGGGGGGGCACGATTTTCATTTTTTTACGAAACCGTAATTTATTCGTAATACGGCTTGAGCATCCAATAGCAGATCGGACCGGTCGCGGCAACGTAAAGCCACAGGGGAAATACCCAGCGAGCCAGTTTCCGGTGCGCGGCGAAGCGGTTGGTCCACGCTGCAATGAAAGTGAAAAGAATGAAGGGCAAACTGACCGCTGCCGAGACGATGTGCGTGATGAGCAAAATGAAATACACCGTCCGCGAAGCACCCTCTCCACCGAAGCGTGTCGGGTCGTTGGTCATGTGATAGGCCACGTAGGACAGCAAAAACAACACGGAGAGAAACATCGCGATGAGCATCGTCGCCCGATGGAGCCGGATGTTTCCCATCTTCACGAAAATCAGCGAAACGATCAAAACAATCGCCGCAACCGCATTCACCGAAGCATGAAGCGGCGGCAAAAATGCGGTGGACCAGCCATCAGGCAAGGGCAGACGGATTTTCTGCATGGCCACGACCAGCAATAAAATCACCGTCGTCAGAATCCATGCGGCGACCCCGAGTTTCTTGGATAAGGCTTCCTGGGGAGCGCGGGACAACCATTGCGAGCGTTCGTCGTTCATTCGATGCCGGGCGTTTCGTTTTTATCAAGTTCTTGGCGGATGCGGCCGTAAAGCTCGGACTTCATCTTGTCATACATGCCGGGGTCGAGCTTTTTCGCTTCTTCCGAGCGGGCGTCGGCAAGCGGCCACTTGCCAATGACGCGAAATTCACGATCCACCAGCAAAAACCCAAGATCATGCGCGTATTTGCCGTTTGCCTCGATATCCACGGGATCGGTGCGCTCACGAATGCCAAAAAATTTCAGGACATTCTGCAAATAATCGTGCGTGGTTTTGGCGTCACCTGCATTGAGAAACCACCAGTTCTTTGATTCGGCACCGAGCGCTGTCGCGTAGTCGGCAAGGCGCTCACCTTGGTCGTTCTCCGGGTCCACCGAAATGCAGGTGATGTGAAAATCCGGGTGATTCTTGAACTCATCGTAAATTTTCCGCAGCTCCTCGCCATTGCGGACCGCGCAATGCGGGCAAATCGCGAAAAACTCGGCGGCAATCCACACCTTCCCACGCAAGTCGGACAGCTTGACCGCTTGGTTCTCTTGGTTGACCGCCGCGAGATCTTTGGAAATTTCAAACCACTCGGGAGCCGTCTCCTTCCCCGCATCAATGATGGCTGGCCCTTTGTAAGTGGTGGTCAGGCTGGGACGAATCCACAGGGCAATGCTAAGAATGCCGACGCAGAGGACGGCGACGCCCGTGTAAAATAGCGCGATGGTGGTGGTGCGTTTCATGACTTGCTGAGCGGCTCGGTGAGGAGCTTGTCGATGGTGGTGTTGAGGAGAATTTCAAGTTGCTCGACGTTGTTGCGGTCGGTGCCGGTTTTCACGCCCTTCGCATCCCATTCCGCAGCTTGCTCGAAGTCAAAAGTCGCGATAAATGGCGGCCCACCCTGCTTTTGCGGGACGACGGCGCGGCGGATGTGCCCATCGCCGTCGATGAGGACGATGGAGGCGTCATAGTCCCATTTCCCGCTGGTTTCGTTGGGATAGGTGTTCGCCTTGAGCTCGTTTTTGATGAATTTATGGAGGGTTTTCGGCTCATTGCTGCCGAGCCACCACTTGGGCAGCGCCATGCCCTGCGCGGCGGCGGTGTCCGTGAGCGTTTTCACCAATTGATCTGCCGGAATGGGATCGACGATCAGGGAAATGAGCTGAAAATTATCCGTCGTGGCACGGTCCGCCGCGAGGCGCTTCATCACGGCGAGGCTGCGCGCGGCCGCTTCTGGATCACGCAGGCTGATGACATGAAGCGCGATGACTTTTCCGCGCAAATCCGCAATATCCACCGTCTGCCCGTCCTGCCGCAGCATCCGGAGGTCTCGCTCTTTGGTGATGCGGTAAGTGACGGCGGGGCGGTCATCCTGCGCCTTGCCAAGTGACCACTTTTCATAGGCATTGAGAATCAAAACGCCGCCCAAAATCATCATGCCGACGAGGATGAGCGCGGTGTTGCGGAGCTTTTTCGGATCGCGAATTGCGGGTTCCATGCTGGGATCGGGTCGGGGCATCGGTGCGGGACGTTAAACGAGTGTGCGTAGCAAGCAAGATGGACAGGCGCTTATTTGCTGGAAATTTTGATTTCAAACATCTGCGGCCAATATTTCCCCGTGACGAGGAGGTGGCCGGTCTTCGCATCGTAGGCGATTCCATTGAGAACTTCCGCACGGTTGGGGCGGCTGAGCAGGTTGCGCAGGCCCGCGAGGTCCAGCCAAGCGGTGACGCGCCCGTCTTCCGGAGAGATCCGGGCGATGCGATCCGACAGGTAGATGTTTGCGTAAATTTCGCCATCGACCCACTCAAGCTCGTTGAGTTGATCGATCGCGAGCGCCCCATCCCGGACGGATAGGGTTTTCTGAACGGAGAAGTCCTTGGGGTTGATGAATTTCAGATCGCTGCTGCCGTCGCTCATGATGAGCTGCGTGCCATCGCTGGTGAGCCCCCAACCCTCGCCGGGATAGGTGTGCGAGCGGAGAAGTTTGAACGATTCCCGGTCAAAAACGTGGGCGGTATTTTCCTTCCACGTCAGCACCCAGAGTTCGTCGTCATGGACGGTGAGTCCCTCGCCAAAGAGTTGTTTGGCGAGCGGGCGCTTGCGGAGAACTTTGCCAGTCGCCGGCTCAATCTCGCGCACGCTCGACGCGCCGTATTGGCCGGTGCTCTCGAAAAGCCGCCCCTCAATGAGCTGAAATCCCTGAGTGTATGCCTGCGGATCGTGCGGACGAGTCGAGACAACTTGGTAACTGAGAACGTCCGGATCGGATTTCCCACACGCCGCAAGGGCGGCACAAATCACCGCCGCCCCAAACCAGCGACTCATTTTTTGGAAAGTGGCGGGCTTCATGCGTCGAGAGTTGCAAAAAGTTTCCAGCATTGGAGAAATCCCGGGGCAAAGTCCGCAGGCCGCGCACCGACCCAAGCCGCGACCTCAGCCGTCGGGAACCACATCGCCGCCTCGACCTCCGCCGCAGGGAAGCGGATATTTCCGTCATGCCGGATCTGATACAGCCGGACGTGCTCCCAACCGGTCTCGACGCTGGGGGAAATTCGCTTCATTTCCTCAGGGGCGGCCTCCGCGGAGATGCCCATTTCCTCGGAAAGCTCGCGAACCGCCGCTGCCGCATAATCCTCGCCAGAATCCAAGTGCCCGGAAACACTGGAATCCCAAACTCCGGGATGCCGGTCCTTGAGCGAGGAGCGTTTCTGGAGCAGCAAGTCGCCTCGCTTGTTGAAAACAAACACGTGGACGGCGCGGTGAATCATATCACGCGCATGCACTTCACCTCGCGTGGCGGTGCCGATCACTTCATCTTCCGAGTCCACGACATCAAAGAGTTCCTCGGCTTTCTGCGGCATATCCTTGAGCGGATTTTCGTCAAAGGCGCGCGTGAGATCGACCCACTGGACCAAGCTCAATTCCTCGCCACGCACCGTCGCCGGGACTCCGAGCTGCGCGATGATTTCCTCCCAATTCGCCGCGTCCGGCAGTTGTTTCTTCAGCTGCTTCCGGCGCTGGGAGAATCCCCGCCGGATCAACTCGTCGAACAAACGGTAGTCAAAAGTCGGCAGCCCGGACGTGCGCGGCGTCAGAACGGCGACGCTGGAATCAATCTTCGGCTGCGGGTAAAATGCCTCGGGCGGCACGCTGCGGAGGGGTTTGACCTCCCAGATCGCCTGGGTTCTGAGCGAGAGAATTCCATAATCTTTCGTGCCTGGCTTGGCCGCAAGCCGGTCGATGACCTCTTTTTGCAACATGATCACCGCGCGCTCGAAAGGATGCGGCCGGCTGAGCAGGTTTTTCAAAATCGCGCCGCCACAAGAATACGGTAAATTCCCAAGAAATTTCAGCGGACGGTGTTTAAAAAGCGTCCGGCCATCGAACTTCACCCCGTCAGCATGATGGACTTCCACGCTGGGATCGTCCTTGAACCGCTCCTTGAGCGCCGCCGCGAGCCGCGCATCAAACTCAATGAGAATCAAGCGCCGGACCTTGCCCAGCAAGTGACTGCTGAGTGCGCCCGTCCCTGGCCCCACCTCCACAACGGCATCATCCTCTGTGACTTCAAGCTGAGAAACAATCCAACGCGCCATATTTGGGTCGATGAGAAAGTTCTGCCCAAGCTGCTTGCTTGGCAGCACCCCCGCTCGATCCAACACCTCTCGAATTTCCCGTCCCGTCATGGCCGGACTTCATGCCGCATTCTGCCGCCGGGCGCAACCTCAAGCATGCACCGCCTCAACGATGCAATCCCTGCAACGCCGAAAAATCTCACACCAACTGCGTCTCAACCAAAAAGCGATACGTCCCATGCGTCGCAATGAGTTGATCGTGCGGCCCGCTCTCAACAATTTTTCCTTGGCTGAAAACTAGGATATTGTCGGCATGACGGACCGTGGACAGCCGGTGCGCAATGACCAAACTGGTGCGACCGGCCATGAGTCGCTCGAGCGCCTCATTCACAAGTCGTTCACTCTCAGAATCCAACGCGGAAGTCGCCTCATCGAGCAAGAGAATCCGCGGGTCCGCCAAAATCGCGCGGGCGATGGCGATGCGCTGCCGTTGCCCGCCGGAGAGCTTGGTCCCGCGCGGCCCCACCACTGTTTCGTAAGCTTCTGGCAAAGCTGCGATGAATTCATGGGCGTTCGCCTGCTGCGCCGCGCTGTGGATTTCCTCCAAAGTCGCGCCGGGTTTCCCATACTCGATGTTCTCACGGATGCTGCCACCAAAGAGCAAAACCTCCTGCGGCACGATCGCGATTTGCTGGCGCAACGCCTGCAAGGACAAGTCCGTCGCGGGCCGCCCATCGAACAAGACTGCCCCAGATTGTGGATCGTTGAACCCCAAGATCAGGGAAAAAACCGTCGATTTCCCCGCGCCCGAGGGACCGACCAAGGCGACACGCTGACCGGGCTGCACCGAGAATTCCAAGTCCGTAAGCACCTGCACATCCGGCCGCGACGGGTAGCGGAACGAGACGCGATCAAAGGCAAGCGCGCCGCCCAACTTCACCGCCGCATCGCCATCGCTGCGCTCCGGCACCGCATCGAGCAACTCACGAAGGCGCTCCGTGGCCCCCGCCGTCTGCTGGAATTGGGAAATAATTTCTGGAAACGACCCGAGCGAGGCACCCACGAAAATCGAAAATAAGATGAAGGAAACGAAGTTCGTGCCGTTGATTTCACCGTTCGCAAGCATCCGCGCCCCGAACCATGCGACAAAGGCAATGGTTCCAAACAACGCGAAAATGATGAAGGACAGAAACGCCGCACGATGCCTCGCGCCCTTCATCGTCACCCCGAAAAAGCTCGCCAATGCTCGGTCATAACGCGCCGCCTCGAAGGGCTCATTGGTGAAGGACTTCACATCCGCCACCCCTTGAACGGTTTCCTCGATCACCGTGCCCGCTTCAGCCAGCGAGTCTTGCGCGGCTTTGGAAAAACCACGGACTTTCCGGCCGAAGAACGCGATGGCAAGCACCACGAACGGCACACTGCCGAGCATGATGAGAGAGAGTTTCCAAGACGCCACGAAGATGAAAATCAAACCGCCGACGAGGATCACACTTTGCCGGACCGCCTGTGGCACCGTATTGAGAAGCGTGTCGCGCACCACGCCGAGATCGGCAGAAACGCGGTTGCTCAGCGCCCCGGACCGCTGCTCGTGGAAAAATTGCATCGGCAAGCGGACAACATGTTTGAAAATATCCCGCCGGAGTTGATTCAGCGCAGACTCGCCGGAACGGATGAACCCCTGCACCCGGAAAAACGCGATGAACGCCTGCAAGGCAAGCACCGCAACCAATTCCAACACCACACGGTTCGACTTCGCCAAAACGGCCTGCGGATCCACCCCGGACTTCAAGGCATCCGTCGGATTGCCGATCAACTCTTTCAAAAACCACGGAAACGCCAGCGAAAGCATGGCGGTGAAAAACAGGGCGGCGAGAGATGGCAGGAAAATCGCTTTTTCCCGCATCAAATAACCGAGGACCCATCGGTGTGAGGAAATGGGCTTCTTCAGTTTCGGCTCGGACATGGGCGGATGGGAAAGCAAGGAGACGGAAGCGTCAACCGCGCGGGCAGATTTTATCTCTCAGGACAAATCCCAAGCGCCCGGCTGGTTCACGTGACTCACACTCAACGACGGCGCATTTGCTCCTCGATGAAAATTTCCGCAAGCCGGAAACAACGCCGCGAAAGATCTTTCGCATCATTGTCACCGATCAGGGCAACTCCTTCTTCGCTGACTTCTGCGAGATAAATTTTCCAAGCCATCTTCGTCAGCAACTCGGGATCCACCTTCGGGCGCGGCGCGTGTGAACCATGCTGCTGGGGCGGCTGGGGCTGGGCTTGCGGAACTTGCGCTTGCTGCGCCGCTTGCACCGGGCGCGGCCGTGATTCCTGAGGAAATTCTTGAGATTTCGGCTCGGCCGGCGCTCCCCCGTGAGATTCTTCCGGCGGCTGCCCGCCATTTCCAGCCTGCGCGCCTCCGGACTGGCCCTTGCCTTTGCGGCGGCGGCGCTTGCGCTTGGCAGAATCTGTTTGTGACCCTGAGCCGCCACTTGAGGCAGCTTCAGGCTCTGGCCACTCCCCATCGGAGTGGGCGTTTGCATTCGCAAGAGATTGATCTGCAACTGGCGGCGCAGTAACGGGCGCTGCGGGCTCACTCGCACTTGGTGCTGCGACAGCCGCCTCGACGGCCGACTTTTTCACAGGCAACGGTGCTGTCTTACCTGCGGCAACCTCCGCAACCTCTACGGACTTCGCAACTTTCTTGGGCCGCGGCGTCGAAATGCGGCGCACGCGTGGCGCACTGGCTGCTGGGGTGGATGGAGAGTTAGTCTCGGGGGCTGGTGCGGATTCGTCGCTCATGTGTACGCAGCAAAGAAGCCCAGCACCGGCACTGGCGTCGAGAACATTCAGACCACTTACCCTGACAAATTTACCGCTAGATGACTCATTTCCCAGACTCGGCCTACTTTCTCTCAATCCCCACTTTTCAGAACCTTGATGAAGGCATCTTGCGGGATGTTCACTTTCCCGAACATTTTCATCTTCTTCTTCCCTTCCTTCTGCTTCTCCAAAAGCTTGCGTTTCCGGGTGATATCGCCGCCGTAGCACTTGGCCGTCACGTTCTTACGCATCGCGGAAATGGACTCGC
>JBEGOB010000412.1:0-5787 GCA_041182265.1 Verrucomicrobiota bacterium
CTGCAATCGAAATCGCAGGAGGGCCATTCAAGATGAGCAATGGCAAAGTCCGGATAACGCTTCGGAAGTCCGGTGATTGGCCAAGCGGCCGCGATATTCGTGGACTCCTTAAACTCGACTATCCGACTTTCAACGATGCCTTTTTAGTCGAAGAGGGTGGTTCAGTCATTGATGTGCTATTTCAAGGCGCAGAGGCCCCCAGTATCCATGATTTACTTCCTGCTGATGGATCACTCTTTCCCGCTGGTCGTGAGATTCACTTTTCCCTTTCCACACTGCCGGGGTGTGAAATCGAGTGGAGTTTTGGTGATGGTTCAAGTGCAAAAGGGGAATCCGTAAAGCACAGTTTCGATCAACCGGGCAGCAAAGAGATTGTCGCAAGAGTAAAGGATCCCCGAACTGGGCTTTCCGCTGTGGCGAAGTCTACAATCACATTGACCGAGTTAAAACTCAATTTAGATCCGCTGCCTATCCAGGTCCAACCTGGTGAAGAAGTGCTGCTGACAGCCAAATCAACCGGAGATTTTAGGGAGTTTTTCTGGGATGTGGCTGGTAGGACCTACGCGGGTAGGCCTCGAGGTGATGGCATCGAAGGTTCTGAAGTGAAGGTGGCTTTTGAGCGTCCTGGAATGGTAACGATCCGCGCTTGGGGCGATGGTAAAATAGGTGGCAGGGCGGAGATTCAACCTGCAAATTTGAACGTGAGGGAGGTTCCCGCTCTTCGTCTCACGTCTCCTGCACCAGGTGAGGTGCTTTATTTTAACAGCCGTCGCGAATTGCGGGCTGAGGTTGATGGCATCGAAGCCAATCAGATCCGTTTTAGTCTGGAAGTGGATGGGAAGCCACTGGTTCCGGCGGTCCTTGTCGACGTCCAGAGGCAAGGAACACTTCGAACTGCAGTCCTTCCGTTACTGATTCCGACTCTTCCTCAGCGGTCATCTGCGCGGTTGATCGCAGAAACTGTCGGGGTTTCACCGCCCCTTCGGCGTGAAATCGAACTGCGTCTTGAGAACGAGCCAGCCTCGATTCAGATCGTCCTGCCCGAAGGCCGAGAGCCACGGATCCATTCTGAGACGCCTCTCCGCTTGGAAACGAATGCCAAAGTCACGGATATTCGCTGGGACCTCGGAGAGGGATGGCAAGATGGCCGCGAGATTGAGCGCCATGTGTGGAATAGCTACGGAACCTACGAGATCCGCGCGACAGCCAAAGGGCCCGACGGGGCAGAGTTGACTGCGGTGCCTGTCGAAATCCGGATCCCAGTGCGACCTGCCGTTGCGGCGGCAACCGTACTCTATAAGGGGAAACGTGTTGGAGCAGAGGTTTCGAAAGTTCCGGTGAATGCGACGCTCGAACTGAAGGCAGAAGTCCAAGGTGATGTGACTCGCACTCGTTGGCTGCTTGATGGTGCCGAACTTCCTCCCGGCCAGGAGACCGTGACCGTGAAGGAACGCGGCTTCAAGACTCTCCAGCTTGTCGTCGATGCCACGCCGGAGGCGGGCGGTCCGGGTGCATCCATGGCTACCGTTGAGTTCCGCACCAGCGATAAAATCCTCTTTTGGGTTCTTGCTGCGGGATGCATTGCAGTCCTCGGCCTAGCGGGACGCCTCTTGCTCGGGAACAAGTGGAGGTTTGCGCAACTGCAAGTGGGGAGAAAGGTTGGCGGGAGCCTCAGTGATGGGGGGACTTTGAAGATGCCTTGGGGAATCCGAAGCTGGTGGACGAAACGAGCCGAGATTTCCTTGTCAGAGTTGGACAAGAAAACCTGTCCTGGATGGCAAGGTGACACACGATTGAGGTTCGAAGCAGGGAAGGATTCGAAACTGCTAGCTTTCGGTCCCGAGTGGCAGGGTGGGCGACTTGAGGCTATGAATTCTAGGGACTTGAATAAAAGCTCTATCAAGAGCTGGACCTTTCCTAGGAAGCCCTTGACGAGGGTGAGGTCAGACCATGAATACCGTGTTGGGATCATCAATTTGACGATTCCTCAGCTCAAGCCGGGGATCATGGGGCGCTGGCCCGAGTTCCTCTTCTTGGGACTTGCTGCAGGATCTGTTGCAGGGCTCAGGCTGCTCTTCGAATTGCTTTACTGAAAACAATCAATACCCAGAATATACAATTATGAAAAAAATGACCAACATCATCGTCGGCTGTGGAGGTTCCGGCGCGAAGATCGCAGTGGGCATGGCCGAACTCATGGGCCAGGATCCTTCGTGGCGTAACGAAATGGACGAGAATGTCTATTTCATGCTGCTTGATACAGACAGAGGCGACCTTGATGCGCACGCCGCCAAGCTCCGGGCAGCGGCTCCCAACATCCATGTCTCGTCATTGCTGACCACCAACGGCTATCAGACCGTCGGCGAGATCCTCGACGACTTGGCTCCTGGCACGCAAACCGGCAAGCCGGAGACGGATCGCCTTGCCCTTGAGCGCTTCGCCGAGCGTTGGTGGTGCAGAGAGAAAAACGCATCCGACCTTAACTCTGCGGTGCCCTTTAGTGCCCCGAAGGTTTCCCGAATCACGACCGGTGCCGGACAGGTTCCGATGGTCAGCTACATCGCGTCGTGGATTGCCATGAAACCGACTGCCCGGTCATCTAACAGCATTGAGACCTCCATCGTGGATCTTTGCCAGAAAATCTCTGAAAGAAGGGTCGGGATCAATTTTGACGGAGTTAACCCGATGGGTGAATTCAACATCTTGTTCCTAGGGAGTCTGGCGGGAGGGACGGGGAGAGGCGCTCTTATCCCGGTCGCTTTCAAGCTCAAAGAGGTATTCTACAAGCGTTTTGGACGGATTCCCTTCATTTCCGGATATCTAATGGATCAATCTTGCTTTGAGCGTGTTCGCGGTCCGCATGAAGCCCTTTCTCAAATGATGAATTCGATGACCGGTTGGTCGGAGATTTCAAGTTGGCTCTCTTATTACGAAGAGGCTTGCGGAGGTCCGGTCAAGTCCACCAATTACGGATACTCTTTGCCCGGGTTTAGCAACATGCATGACCGGGCAAACGACGTTCTTTCATCGCTGCTTCAGTTGGATGAGATTGCCGCCGCAAGAAAGGGGCATGCTGCCAACAACCGCGGTTTGGATCGTGCGCGCTTACCTTTTGATGCCGTCGGAGTGATCGGGAGGCAATCCGCTGCCGGATTCGAAGCGCAATCCGTGGATCAGATTTATCAAATGATCTCAACGGCTCTCTACGTGCGGCTTTCCAAGAGTAAGGTCGATAGTAAAATCAGCAATGACGGAAGAACCTACTTCTCGGTAGGAACTTCAGTGACGATGGTGCCATACGAGGAAATCGAGACCTTTTTCCAGCGGAAGGCATCTCTCGATGTCGTCCATCGTTTCCTCTCCAAAGCGACCGACGCGGAGATTGGTTCGCAGGTCGATGAGCTACTTACCCTGCTTGGATTCGCAAATCCATTCGCTGATTTCCTGGGTCACGATCCCTCGTTGGAGGTCAAGAATGCCATGCAGGCTTTCGCGCAACGCTGCCTTGAGAATGGTGGATTCTTCGAGAGCCGTTTGGCGGATCTGAGAACCGCTCTGACCAACCAGAATCCGGCCGAAGCCGAACGATTGGCCGTCGATCTTCTGGGTGAGGCGGCGCTCGATGACGAGAGGTTCCTTTCGGAAGCTGCCAGTTGTTTCGTGGAGTCGTTCTGCACCCACAGCGTGAAGAACCACGGAGAAAAAGCACTGATCGACGAAGACGCCATTCTTGAGGCCGCACTCGTGCATGTGCTCCGGATGCTTGATTCGACGGGCTCAGTGGGAGCTGTCGAACAGTTCTGCATCGTGATGGCGAACCGTTTGCGCGAGCTCCGCGACTCTGTGCTTTCTCGCGGTGGAATTGAGGAGTGGTTTGCAAAGACCGGTTCGACGCCTCCCTCCGCATCCTCTGTTCTCGACAAGGCGAAGAGCCGTGAGGGCTTCCTCGGGCTCACCGGTGCCTTTTTCTCGGACGACGAGATTTCCGAGATCATGTCGGAGGCAAAGCGCGAAATGGCAGTTGCCACCCTTCGGGCGCTTGGCAAGGTTCTGAATCTTCCAGCGGAGCATGGGAAAAAGGGCGTTGGCCTCCTGAGTCGGATTGCGAACCGGCTTGAAGATGCTGCGGCCCGCGCCGCTTTTCTTTGCCGTTGCGCCTCGGTCGTGAAGGATCGGATGAACATCAGCGTCGAAGGGCTCGCGGATGAGCGGAAAAAGCTCTTTGCGTCCGCGAGTCCGGAGAATGATATCAACGATGGTGCGGATATGAACATTTGCCGTCGGATCCGTCCAATGTTTCCGGCGGAAGAGGAACTCCTGCTGGAAGCCGGAGTCGCACACACCTTCGCAGCGTCGGTGATTCGTGGCGTGGATCCGAAGTCAGGGAAATCCTACGATTATTCTGAAAAGGAAAAAACTGAGCCTCTCGACAAAGAAGAATGGTTGGATGAATTGAAATCGGGTTTCCAAGCCTCCAAATACAAGGCTATTTTTCCCGAAGGAACCCGTCGGGTGATGGAGAAATTCCGGCTTTCGAAGGTGGTTCGTGATCTGGCAGTCTCTTGGAGAAAGTTGCTCCAGAAGTCTTGGGAGCGTGGAGACAAGGATGAGTATTACGCACAGGCGCAAAAATTCCGGAATTTCTTCGGTATCGAGCCCCAATTGGTGGGTGACACCATCGAGATCTCCGGTGGGGATGAATATCGGGCGGTAGCCGGTGATGACTTCCTCATGCTCGGGCTTGCGGCCGCCTCTGCGCGTGCCTGCCGTCCCTTCTGGCGGACCTCACACAATGCGGAACATTCTCCGCATTTGATCCTGCAGGTGCCCGTCAGCATCGAAGAGGGAAAGAAGGGACTTTGGTCCGATCTCATCCAGAAACACTCCAACATCGCGCCTCAAGGCAAAGAGCAGATTGACATTCTCGCCAACGAGACGGCTGGGAGCGCCAAGGAGCATAATCCCTACGTGCTTGTCGTCTACACATCAACGGCTGCCAACGATCTCGATCAGGTGACGACTCTGGACGCCTGGAGGACTAACCCGATTCTTCTTGAAGCACTCCGTCTGGCGGAAGACCCCGAAGGAAAATGTCCAATGCCGTTCAATGAGGAGATCAAGAAGATCTGGCCTGATTATCGTGGCAGTGGCTTCACCGATCCCTCCTACATTTACCAGCCAGAGCTTAGGCGCAATCGCTGGCGCCCATGGATGCCCAAGGAAGAACAAGAGAAGCAAAATCAGCAGGACGACGGCTCCAAGTTGGCTTTCCTTTCGGTCTATGCGACTCTCGGGCCGAAATGGTATCTCGAGGCCGCCCTCGGCGAAGAGCAGGCGAAGGCCATCCTCGCGACGAGCGCGATGCCTGGTGAGCCGATTTTTGCGGAGGGTGAGAAGAAGATGTTCAAGCTGGGGAGGCTCCCGGTTCGTATCCGCGCCGGCAAGGCAAGCACCGACGACGCGGATATCCGGATCCAGATTGGCAGCAATGTCAGCCAGTCGATCCGCACCCTTCCGGAGGTCCTTGCCGGCAAACGGGAAGCGCGATCCGCGAGGGGTGGGGGCACGGATCACCTCCTGGAGCTCGGGAAATCCGATGAAAGCGAATACAACGACTTTTTTGGTGCCTTCGCGGAAGTGCAAGGATTTGCCCCGTCCACTGCAACGGCTGCGCATCTCAAGATGCTTCAGAAATTAAAAGATTACTTCATCGAAGAGCGCCAGAAGAGCAATCCGAATCAACAAGATGGAGATCGCGAGTTCTGGCAGGTGGCACTGACAGCTCTG
>JBEGOB010000413.1:0-7559 GCA_041182265.1 Verrucomicrobiota bacterium
CCTAGTCTGCTTAGGACCGCTTTTCTCGATTTGCATCGATACTTGGCACGATTTCCGCTGAGCCATACTGTCAAAGAGCTTGTTTCGAGGGGACTAAAAAGCCAATCGGGTGGTTATCACCGCGATTGACTGTCTGTCTCTCGGTCGCCCTCCGTCGTGGCGACGGGGAGAACCTAGAACGCCCGACCGCCCCCGGTCAATCCATTTCGACACGTTTTTGAAATTTTTTTCGCCACAACTCCGATTTCCCTGATGTTTCCTCGGGTTTTTGGGATTTTTAGTTTCGAACAGAGTCAGGAATCGGGGTTTTTTGATATTCCAAGGGGGCAAAACTCGCAATTTTGGAGGATTTAGGAGCCGGATTCGAGGACTGAAGCATCGAGACGCCAGAATGAGCCTTGGTTTACCCTTGGAAACTCGGACAGCGTGACAAAGCATTGAGCCATGCCTGATTTAGTCCGTGTTGAACCCATCGCGCTGCTGCCAACCCAAGCGGGATGCGCGGTCTTTCTAGGCGATGGCGAAAAGGCCATTGTTTTTTACATCGATCCACAGAGTGGCAGCTCCATCAATGCAGCGCTGACTGGGCAAGCCGCATTGCGCCCTCTGACTCATGATCTTCTGCTGCTGACTCTCAGTGGCTTCGGCGCAACGATTTCAAGAGCTGTCATCGTCCGGATGGAAAATGATATTTATTACGCTCGCCTGATTCTTGAGGCTGAAAACGAGATCATGGAGAGAAAAATCGTCGAGCTGGACGCGCGCCCGTCGGATTGCCTGGCGCTGACCGCGCGCTGCGGAGCGCCCTTCTATGTGGTGAAAGAACTCTGGGACAGACTTGAAGACATGTCCCAAACTCTGTTGAAGATGAGGGAGGAGAGCGGTGAGCTCTAAATTTTCGGCTGTTGGAAATTTCTCTCAATTATTGAGAATACCGTCTTGCGGCGCTTGATGACGGTTTTAGGATCAACACCTATGGCGATCTTATCCGCACCCTCATTACCTGACTATTACCACGAGGAAATCCTTCTCCATCCGGAAAATCGTGAATTTCCACCCTTCGATCTCGGCAAGCTTCTGGGAACCGTTTTCGCTCCAACTCAAGGCTGTAGGGTCTGCATCCTCATCGATTTTGATGAGCCTGCATCGCTCATTCGGGATTTCAATTTCTTAAATGAGGAAGGGTTTCCCGTTCAGAAAAAGGCCTTCGAATCCTTTTACCAAGGGCTCAAGGCTGGCGTAATGGCGGATCTCGGCATGAGCGGCGGAGAAATGTTCGCCTTCCGTTGCACCCATGGCTCCAATCTTGATTTGGCCGATGAGGTTTGGGACACGGAGGGGAAGCAACTCTCGCTGGACGCAGATATTTACCCGAAATATGATTTAATTCTTTGCGTTTCCACTTTCTCTGCAACCGCGCCTTTGACTGCAAAATGCAAGCAATACGGCTTCCGCGGCGCAACTTTGCACGGACTGAACGATATCATTCTCAATTCCGGCCTGGCCGTGGACTATCACGAGGTCTCTGGCGACACCGAAAGACTGCGTGTCGCCTTGGATCGTGCTGATTCCATTGAAATCGATTTCGCGCTTGAAGACGGGCGGGTTCTCACGGCTTGGCTTGGCTTGGACGGCCAGAACGCGCAAAAATCTCACGGTCTCTGCTTGGGAAAAACTCCCGACATCGCAAATCTCCCAGCCGGAGAAGTGTATTTCGTTCCCTGCGACGCTCGCGGCCAATTCCCCATGAAGTATGAAGACGGCACTCTCGGTGTTCTCGAAGTGGAAAACCGCTGCATCATCCACTCCACGCTCATTCAAGGAAATCAGGCCACCATCGACGCTCACAACGCTCGCCTCGCGGACGACCCGATGACCGGCACACTTGGCGAATTGGGCTTCGGAACTCAAGTGCTTCCCGTCTCTGGAGCAGATATTCAGGACGAGAAAGTTCTCGGAACCTGCCACCTCGCCACTGGACGCGACGACCACCTCGGCGGTGACATCCTGCCGAGCATGTTCAAAAAGCATGAAAATTCGACTCACGACGACATCCTCTTCGCTCCTCACAAAACGCCGAACTTCAACATCAGCCAAGTCCGCATGAAACGTGGGAATCAGCAGGAAATTCTCATCGAAAATTTCCGCCCCGCGCGATACCTGATTGATGCGCTTGCGGCGAATCGTTGAGAATCCCAAAGCCCGCACAGGGCTCAAGGCAGCGTCCAGTTCTGCTGGCGCTGCTTCATTCGTGAGTGCCGAACCAGAAAACCAAAGCACACCATGAACTACCGCGAGGCGATCGATTGGCTCTATTCCACACAAATGTTTGGGATCAAACTCGGCTTGGACAGCACTCGCCACTTGCTGAGGGAATCGCTCAGTTACCCGGCAAGCGAGGTTCAAGTCATCCACGTTGCCGGCACAAATGGCAAGGGCAGCACTTGTGCGATGATCGACAGCATTGCCCGCGCTTGCGGCAGGCGCACCGGGCTTTTCACCTCACCGCATCTCATCGACTTCCGAGAACGCATCAAAGTTTCTGGCCAAGAAATCCCTGAGGAAACCTGCACCAGTCTGCTCGCCGAGATTCGCGAGCGGTGTGAGCGCATGACCCCGCACCCGACGTTTTTCGAAATTTCACTCGTCGTCGCCATGCGTTGGTTCCGCATGCGCGAGTGTGAATTGATCATCCTCGAAACTGGCATGGGTGGCAGATTCGACGCCACCACCGCCGTCCCGGCCGATGTCTGCGTGCTCACCCCCATCGGGCTGGATCACATGCAGTATTTGGGCAATTCACTGGCGGAAATCGCTCTGGAAAAAGCGGGAATCATCGTCAGCGGCAAACCCGTGATTTCCGCGCCCCAAGAGGCCGAAGCGCGGTCTGTGCTCGAAAAAGAGGCAAACGAGTTGCGCGCGCCACTCGAGTTCATCGAAGAACCGCTCCTTGGCTACCCGCTCGCACTCCGTGGCACGCATCAAAAGTGGAATGCCGCGCTTGCCGTCGCAGCGCTCCACCGTGCGAAACTACCGCTCAATTCCGACAGCGTCAGATACGGACTGGCCACCGTCTCATGGCCCGGTCGCTTCGAGGAAATTCAACCTGGCATCATCCTCGACGGCGCTCACAATCCGCAGTCCGCCAGTATCCTCGCCGAGACGTGGATCTCCGCCTTTCCAAGAGAAAAACCCTCCCTCATCTTCAGCGCAGTCGCCGCCAAGGACATTTCCGGCATTCTGGAGAAACTTGCGCCCCTTGCCGCGGAAATCTTCATTTGCCCAGTCAACACGCCACGCGCCGTCACAGCCGAAGAACTGGCAGAACACCTGCCAGCAAGCGCGCCCACACACACTTGCTTCGCAACATTTCAGGAAGCGTTCACGGCGGCACAGCAGAAAAATCGCCCCATTTTGATTGCTGGCTCACTTTTTCTCGTCGGAGAAGCGCGCGCGCACTTCACCCAAGGCTGCTTCCAATCCAGCAGCCAATGAATCCTCCACGCAGGCCTCAACAGCCGTCATCCTAGCGCGCCGCCTCATCCTCCAGCGGTCGAGCGGCAGACTTCTCAGCATCTTGAACGTTCGGCAAGGCCCCCACCTCAGACTCCGACGCCAACAAACGGGCCAATGGAGACGCCGAGAGTTCCTCCTCACCCGCGTTGCGATGCGCAGCAACCGTCGCAGCCGGATCCAAGCGGTTGAGTGGAAACATCGAGTATCCCGCTCCGATATCCACGCCATCGCTCGCCCGCATTTCAAAGTGCAAATGCGCCGGATAATACCCATTCGCCGTGCCCACAGCCCCGACTTGCCCACCCCGCGCAACGAGCGCGCCAATGGAAACATCGATCCGGCTGAGGTGCGCATACATCGAGTGCAACACCTTGCCGTCCAGCGTCCGATGCCCCACCACCAGCAAATTCCCCCAACCCGGCGATGGCTCACCCGCATAGAGAACCCGCCCATCCGCCGTGGAATACACCGGATCTCCCAAATCCGTATTCATCCCACCGATCCCATTCAAATCATCGCCCGTGTGATGCCCGCCGCGCTTTTCATTCATTTCCCAAAATTTCTGCGCATTATATACCATGCCCCCGTGCTCCGTGCCCATCGGCGGATCGAAGCGCCTTGCCAGCGGGATCTCCAGCGCCTCCCAAGCCGTGAGAAAATGGAAGCGATGATCCGGAAATGACCCGTCTTCCGGCAAGCCCAGCCGCGAATCCGGGGAAATTTCGCCAAAATCCGCACGCTCAGACCGCCACAACGCCAAGCCAAGCACGCACGCCACTGCAAGCAGCGTAAGAAGCACCAAGCGATTCACCCAAGAACGATGCACGCCCTGAATACTGCCGATGCCTCACAAAACATTCAAGAGTCCGCTTTCCGCCTTTCCATCTTTGACAATCCACTGGCGTAGCGGCAGTTTCACCCCGCAAACCTGCACATCTCAATCATATGGCCTACGATCTCATTGTCATCGGTGGCGGCCCTGCCGGCTACGTCGCCGCCATCCGCGCTGCCCAACTTGGAAAAAAAGTCGCCTGCGTCGAGGCGGACCGCGCTGGCGGCACCTGCCTGAACTGGGGATGCATTCCCACCAAGGCCCTCCTGAAAAACGCGGAAATTTACCACACACTCACTCACAAAGCCGCTGAGTTTGGCCTAAAAATCGAGGGTCTTTCCTACGACTGGTCCGCCGTGGTCGGTCGCTCACGCAAAGTCTCAGACCGCCTTGCTGGCGGCATCGAATACCTCCTCAAGAAAAACAAAATCGACTACGTCCGCGGTTTTGGCTCCATCGAGAGCACAGGGAAAGTCTCGGTAAAAGCTGCCGATGGTTCGACACAAACCCTTGATACCAAGGACATTCTCATCGCCACAGGTTGCAAATCCCGCGGCCTTCCTCCGCTTCCATTCAATGGCAAATCCGTCATTGGCTCCAAGGAAGCCATGAACCTGCCCACGCAGCCCAAGGAAATGCTGATCATCGGCGCAGGGGCCATCGGCGTAGAATTCGCCTACATTTACAACGCCTTCGGCACCAAGGTCACCCTCATCGAGATGGCCCCACGCATCCTCCCAGTCGAGGATGACGAAGTTGGCGACGCCTTGGAAAAATCCCTCATCAAGCAGGGAATCCGCTGCCTCACCAACACCAAGATCACCGCCATGTCTGACAAAGGCACGCACGTGGAACTCACCGTCGAGGGGCCCAAGGAAAACGGCACCATCAGCGCAGAGGTCTGCCTCGTCGCCATCGGCATCCAGCCGGTCCTTCCCGGTGGCCAACAACCCGCACTTTCGGAGCGCGGCTACATCAACGTCGGCGCACGATATGAGACGTCCATCCCCGGAGTTTACGCGGCCGGCGACATCACTGGCCCGCCATGGCTCGCGCACACCGCCTCGTTCGAAGCCGTCCAAGCCGTCGAGGGACTTTACGTGGATGGCCACAAGCCCCGTAAAATCAACAACTTCCCAGGCTGCACTTACTGCCACCCACAAGTTGCCTCCGTCGGCAAGACCGAGCGCGCACTCAAGGAGGAAGGCATCGAATACAAAGTCGGGAAAATCCCGTTCGTCGCCATCGGCAAAGCCATCGCATCCGGCGAGCCTGACGGATTCGCCAAACTTCTTTTCGGCAAGAAACATGGCGAACTTCTCGGCGCACACATCATCGGCGAGAACGCAACCGAACTCATCGCCGAAATGGGCCTTGCGCTCGACCAAGAGCTCACCGCCGAGGAGATCCACGCGACGATCCACGCGCATCCGACGATGTCCGAGGTCATTCATGAAGCAACACTTGCTGCCGAAGGACACGCCATCCACTTCTGATCAAACCCGGAAAATCAACGCTTTCGCTCAGGCGAATCGTTGATTTCATCCCCTCTCGCCGCAGTTTCAAGCATGGCAAATGCCACTTGGATCTGCGGCGATTTTTTGCCCACGAGGCACACAAGCCACCTCGCAAGCCGCATCTGGCAAACTTAACCCGAACGGGGCAATTGGCGAAACGTCACCGAGAGCGTTTTCTAGAAAGTGTTCGTGCGAATTTTCACAAATCCACGGTCCCTAAAAATCCACCTCTCATGAAACCCAAGATTTCAAGACTGCTCTTCACCGCGCCCATCTTTTTGAGCCTTCTCAGCCACGCGACCGCTGCGGACGTCACCAAACTCGACAATCTCGACAACCTCAACCTTGGCACATCATGGGCACTCGGCACCGCCCCTGGAACGGGCGACGTCGCCGTCTGGGACGCCAGCGTTACCGGTGCGAGCTCGACCTTGCTCGGCAGCAACCTGAGCTGGAAAGGCATCAAAATTCAAAACCCAGCCGGCCCCGTCACGCTCGCCGCTGGCAACACGCTCACCCTTGGCGCAAGCGGCATCGACATGAGTGCCGCAACTCAAGACCTCACGATTAATGCTGGAATCTCCCTTCTCAACGGCAGTGGCACACAAGCTTGGAACGTAGCAACAGGGCGTACGTTAACTCTCGCAGCCCTACCCAGTAAAGTATCAGGAACTACAAGCGTCCTACAATTCAGCACCTCCGGCGCTATCAAAATCGGAAGTGGAACTCAAAACCTTCTTACAGACCCCCAGAATAATGCCTACGCAACTTATGGACTGAACGATTGGGCGGGACTAAGTGCTGGAAATGTTGTGGCCTCCAACTACACGGCGGCGAGCACGGCGATCACAGCAAACGTCATTAATGACATCCAAGGGAACATCACCACCGCTCTGGCAACCACGACATTCGTCAATGCACTTCGATTCAATTCTGCCACTGCTTACAACGTGGACCTTGCCACAGGTGGTTCTGGAGCAGCGAGAACGCTCACCGCAGGAGGCATTTTGGTCACTGCAAATTCGGGAGGAGGATCCATTGGCGGCAATGGGAATGCTTTCTCATCCATTAGAGCCAACAGATCCTCAGGCGGTGATGCAAATCCGCTGAACATCATTCAAAATAGTAGCAGTAACTTCACAATTCGAGCAAACATAACAAACGCCAGCAGCTCATCAACACGAGTTGTAAAATCGGGAAGTGGCTTACTCATTCTTACTGGAGCCAATTCAAACACTGGCGGCATCACCATCAACGAAGGAACAATTCAGTTGGGCAATGGCGGCACGATCGGGACTATTTCCGCCACTGGTGCGATCGTCAATAACGGCAGTTTTGTAATCAATCGGAGTGATGCAGTCTCGATTGGAAACATCATCAGCGGCACGGGCAGTCTGACTCATGCAGGTAGCAACACGTTGACCCTCGCAGGACTCAATACCTACAGCGGGGCGACCCACTTGAATGCCGGCATCGTTGCCTTCAATGCCGCAACGAATCTCGGTTCAGGCGGACAAGTCAACTTCGACGGCGGTGCTCTGCAATATGGTGTCGGCCACACAACTGACATTTCCAGCCGTGGTGTCAGCATCAACGCAGGCGGTGGAGCAATCAACACCAACGGCAACAACGTGGCGTTTGCGAACTCCATCGGCAATGGCGGCGCTGGCGGACTCACCAAAAACGGCCTTGGC
>JBEGOB010000414.1:0-5496 GCA_041182265.1 Verrucomicrobiota bacterium
TGGAGAAGGAGGAATAGTTCGAGGAGAAATCGCGGATGAAGGCGCGTGTTTGGTGGGCGGAAGTGAGTGTGTGGTCGGTCACTTTGCCGGAGAAAGTCACCGTTTTTCCGGATAGGCTTCCAGTTTTTTCGACATACATGTTTGCTGTCATGATCTTATTGCCTAGGCGACCAGGTGCACCGCCGCCGATATACCAATAAGTCGATGGATCACTGATCGTGTTAGGCTTCAATGTGAGAGTGGTTCCGGAGAAGCTAGCGCGGAGGTCCGCCACATTCCAAGTGCTGCCGTAGCGATAGGTTCCGCCATTGGCGGGCAGGTCCGAGACATGCATGTAGCCGATCCACGATTCTGAGGGGTCCACGGTGACCTTTGTGTTTGTGACTGCGACGCTTGTGGGAGCATAAACCCGGACGTAGTCCACCATCATCCGTTGGGGAAATGAGGTGGTTCCATTTGGGTTGCCCGGCCAGTTTCCACCCACTGCCACATTGAGAATTAGAAATTGAGGCTGATTGAAAACCCAAGTGCTGCCTGCGGGCAGGCTGGCGGGAGTGACCGTGAAAAACAATTGTCCGTCGAGGAACCAGCGGATGCGGTTTTCCTCCCATTCGATGGCATACACATGGAAGTCATCGCCGAGCGCGGCCCCGGATAGAACGGTGTTTCCAGAAATTCCGCCTCCGCCCGAATAGCCAGGACCATGGACGGTTCCGTAAAGGGTGGATGGCAGCGAGCCGATGTTTTCCAAGATGTCGATTTCACCGCAATTCGGCCAACCTGCCGTGCCAATCGTCGTGCCGAGCATCCAGAACGCCGGCCAAATTCCCTGACCTTTCGGGATTTTGATGCGCGCCTCGATGCGACCGTAAGTCCATGACCACTTGTCCCTGGTGAGCAAGCGGGCGGAGGTATAACTTCGTCCGGCGTAATTTTCCGCGCGGGCTTCGATGATCAGTTGACCGCCCTCAACTCGTGCGTTTTGGCTGCGGTTTGTGTAATACTGAAGTTCGTTATTTCCCCACCCAGAACCGCCGATGTCATAGCCCCACTTTGTAGGGTCGGGCAGTGTGCCGTCGCTTTGTGAAAATTCATCGGCCCAGATTAGATTGCGGCCTGGTATCGACTGCGCCAGCACCCCTGAAGCCAATGCCGCCAAGCCGAAGAGTATGAGGGATTTCATGGAGCGGGCGCTTGAATCAGTCGTGAGAATCAGGGCACTTGAGGTTCGGTTTCTGGCGCGGCGGGTGGGAGTGCGCGGCGATCTTCCGGGATAATCTTTAGATTCACCGCTCCGGTTTGCACATCCGTGCCGGGCACGACGATGATCAACTTCCGGACTTCCGGATCATACTCCCAGACCGCAGAATAGAGAATCGCTTTGAGGTCCGCGCGTGCTGCCATCTGGATGCCGATGTTGCGCATGTCCCCGCCGGGATGGATGTCAATCGCCTTCCATGTCTCGGGTAAGGCTTTGATTTCCTTGTCTTGTCTGACTAACAATTCCTTGCCGGTGGCGTTGATGAAGCGCAGCGTGCCCCAGCGGAAACCTGCGGTGCTTTCATCGATCACAAAGCAGCGGAGACCACTTGGGTGGCCGGGATCCGGTAGGATTAAAACGAGCGGGGATTTGAGCTCGGGTGTGAGTTTGATTGGCGCAGTGACAGGCTTGCCATCCGCGCTGCTGCGGTCGGAAACTAACAGTGCTGGCGGAATCTCACTGGCGGTCCAGTTGACGACTTTTGTTCGCTTATGCGGATGGAGGTCGCTAAGTTCTGTGAGATCTTCGCCATGGGTGAAATTGATTTTACGGGCGGCGATGGCGTCATCCCAAGCGAGGAATCGGATGCTCGCGGCGTGCAGAGTCGAGATGCTTGCTAGAAAGCCGAGAAGAGCCCAAGAAGACGAAATTTTTTGGAGAATAGACATACGTGTAACCGTGCGATTTTATTGGAGTTCAGCGCTTGGCACCTGACGGAATGAGATGATTTCAAAGCGTCTCCCGAAGGTTTTGTTGACGGGGGAAATTGCGGTGATGGAGGTATCCGCAGCGTCCGTGGGATCTACAAATTCCGGCATGCGTTGGACGACGGCCTCACACCAACTGCGGGCGATCACCTTGCCGGCAGCGTCCTTGGCTTCTCCATAGCCGCGCACGGTGAAGGTGTCCGAGCGGCAGGTGATCACTGGAGCCAGCGGCTGGAGCACATCCGCTTGGGTGAGGTATCCTGGAATTCCGACACCGGTGTCCTTGATGATGTTGCTCTGGCTTTCTGATGGATATCTGTCGGTGTTGAAGGTGGATTGCTTCGCCTGATCATTGAGTTTTCCTGCATCAATGGCGGCTTGGATCGCGCCGCTTTTACCAAGCTCGCTGTCCTCGACACGGCGGTTGACGAACTCCGCGAGAGAGAGGAACGGTCCGCGCAAACGGATTTCCTTCACCAGATTTTCGGCGAGAGTGCGGATTTGTGCATCGCTGAGGACGCGAAAGCCGTTCCAGTTGTCATCGGTGGTTCCCGACGGATAGCGGAAGCGGGGAAACGCGGTGACGCCGCTTGCTGGTGGAGATCCATTTTCAACGACGAAGGATTCGCCGCGCAGTGAGGATAGCTGAGTCGTCCATGCTTCGACGTCGGTTGAATTGATGTTGAACGCGCCATCCAGTGTTAGGTTGGCGGCGATGCGGGTGCAGCCTGCGGGCTCTAGCAGACGCTCTACCAGCTTTTCAGAAGTGATTCCACGGCGGTTCAGGCGCATCCGGCTGTTTCCCAGCGGATTTTCCAAGGGTGAGTTGACGAATTCGGTGACAACTTCTTTGAGTGACCGCTTCACGTTGGCGATTGGCTCGTCCCATGCGGTCGAAGGTTTTGCTAGGCCGGCGGGTTGCAGGCGAGGTGCGGCACCGCTGAAGAAATAGCCATCCCATAGAGCCTCGTTGGCCAGATAGCAGGTGTCGTAGATCGGCACTTCGGGCAATTGAGAGGCTCCGGGCTTTAGCAGTCCGGTCTTTGTGCGGCTGAGATAAGCGGGTGCCCAGCTATTGCCAAATTGGTTGGCCGGAGCAAAGGTCGAGGCGGATAGATCGGCATGTTGAAAGGCCGCCAGCGAAAGTAGAGGTTGGCGTGGGAGCTCGAAAAACGGCAGTTGGGATTTACCAGATGAACTGTGAGAAGGGCCCCAGAAGGATTTGCGACCGTCAAAGCTCGTCTGAATGGCATCATCAAAGGATGGCGTTGAGCGGAGAGTCGATTGGAAATGCGGGGCAACCGTGAAGCTACCGTTCGCAAGCTGATGATTGATCGAAGGATTGCGTGGATTGGTTGTGTAGATGAGGTCCGCGACGGGTTGCCCGCCGACGCTGGTGTTGGCGGTGCGGTGGAAGGTTTCGATCACGCCGAAGGGAACGGGAGCGCCGGTTTTGAGTTCGTCATAAGTCCGCCATGGCGAAGCGATGGAGTTCTGTGCAGAGACAAGATTGAGGATTTGCACGTCGGTGATGACCTGTCCCCGGGTCGAGTCGGCAGGGTTCTTGATGCGTGCGGCATCTTCCAGAGAAACGAAGTAGTGGTATTGTCCCGCGCCCGTCGGTCTTGCGGAAATATCGCGGAGTGTGACGCGGATTTGGTCGGTTTTTTTCACTTGGTATTTCGCAAGGCCATGCTGCGCGAGTCCATCCGCCTGTTGCATGGAAACTTGAAAGCCGCCTTTCTTATTCACGCCGCCGATGTCCTCGGCCGGGCGCAGACGCAAGGTTCGCTGGGCGTTGGATCCGAGACGCTTGAAGGTAATGGGCGCGGGTGCAGCCGGATAGAAAACACGGACTTCACCTGGCTCGAACTGGATGGGTTTCGAGGTGTTTCCATCACCGTTGGCGGTCATTTCACAAAAAAAGTAGGGATCCACCTGGCGGCTTTGGCCTTTGCTTTCAAATTGTTTGCCCATGGAGTCTGCCATTCCGATGGGCTCGGTCACGATGGGTTGGTTCCCTGATTTGCGCTCCCAAATGAGCTGGAAGGGCAAGTCCATCCATGGATAAGCGACCGCGCCCTCGATTTCGAGGCGGGTGTTGTATGGATTCCACAGTGAAATGATCGGCGTGATGACAAGCTGCACTTGATCTTGGGCATCCAAGTTAGAGCTGAGCAGATAGATCATGCGGTTGAGCACCGGGCGGATGGACAGTGAGGATTCATTTCCGGGCGGAGAATCGTTTGGAGGCAAGTAAGTTTTGTTTGCTGCGGGGTCCGTGACAGCGGCCACATGGTCAGCACCGCGCTCCGCTGCCACGGGTGAATTACCTCCATAAAGGTGGTGGGGAATCCGATAAAACGAGCGCATGTGGTCGTAAGTGGGAACCGCTGCGGCATAGAAGCGAAACGAGAGTGACGCCACGCCGTAGTTCGTTTTTGAGGAAACGATCGGGTTTTCGGTGAGCGGGCTGAACAAGGCCTGCTGGCCGTCGTAGGACTTTGGCGATTGGAAACCAAGTTCCTCTTTTGCGTTGCGGAAAGGATTGGGAACTCCCTCCCACGACGCCATGGCATAGTCGGAGTCGCTCATTTCAAAGCCGAGGCTGAGGTCGGTTTTCAACCCGCCTTTCACGACATCCGTGAGTAAACCTTGGGCGTGGACTGTGTGACTGGCTCCAGCGGCCGCGACCTTTGTCGGGTCGGGAACGAGGTCGCTATCGAGCCGCAATTGATTGGTGGAAAGGATGCGACCTGCACGTGCGTTCCAGCCATTTGATGGTTGCTTGAGGTTGGCGGAGAGGGCGAGAGATGGGCGGCGCTGAGCTTGCAAGGCGACGTTGACTTCGGTCTCGGTTTCGGGACCGGCGACATTGATTTTAGCCTTGGTATTTTCCTGAGAAACAGCCCAAGCGAAGGCACCCTTCGCGAGGGGAATCGATTGTGCTGCGAGATCGAAGCCATTGCGTTTGATGGAAAATAGCGAAATCCACTTGGGGTCGCTCGGCGTTTTTGCCCAGTCAGGATTCCGCAGGGCTTGAGGATTTGGCGAGGAGACCAACCATGATTTAAAGAGTTGAGTTTTTTGCTCTTCGTAAATGGAACTGGATGCCCCCTGGTCGGGTTGGGCGACCGCATTGAGTGACCAAGATGACCAGACACCCGTCAAGTTCGGCTGGGGAGTAGTTTCAGCGAGGATCGAGGCATCGGCTGTGATGCGGCGGTCGTCTCCCGCTTCTTTTTGAAGTTCTCCAACGGCGAGCAGGACTGCCAGGCGGGCATTTGCGTAAGCGCGGGCACTCGCTTCAGTGCTGGCTGACGAACGCAGGGAAATCGTGCTCAACGAGAGCAGTCCAACGGCGATGACCGTTAGCAAAATCATCAAGCTGAGCGTGACGACGAGGGCAAATCCTCGGTTCCTAGGTTTCTGGGGACGGGCGGAATTCACTGAATTTGGGTTTTGAAAAGTTGAGTTGAGCCATCTCGATGGAAACGGCAACACGGCTTGGAAATGCCAGTCTGCTTC
>JBEGOB010000415.1:0-4069 GCA_041182265.1 Verrucomicrobiota bacterium
GAAGTCTCCAAGAAAGGCGTCATCGTCAAGGCGGGGCACGACTATCAGAAACGCGACCGCCTCACCCGCGCCAAGCGCTGGGAAATCCAGGAAGCCGAGGAAACCTATCAGAAAACCCAGCTCGACCGCTCCGTCGTCGTCCCCGATCAGCTCCGCACCGTCATCAGAACCTTCCGGGAAAAACTCTTCACCGAGATCTCCACCGACCGCCCCGCCCGTGCCAAGGCCATGGGCCTCGACGAACCCTGGGTGCCCAAGACCCTCATCTTCGCCAAGGACGACAGCCACGCCGAGGACATCGTCGACATCGTCCGCAAGGAGTTCGGCAAGGGAAACGACTTCTGCAAAAAGGTCACCTACCGCGCCAGCGGGAAATCCGAGGACATCATCAAAGCCTTCCGCACCGCCCCCGAAAAACGCCGAAGGCCTGTAGGAGTTTTGGACGGAATGAGCAAAGCGAATGCAGCCCGCAGGGTGAGCAGGCGGGCGGAGCCTGCGAATCAATTCCGCATCGCCGTCACCGTGGACATGATCGCCACCGGCACCGATATCAAGCCGCTCGAATGCCTGCTCTTCCTGCGCGATGTCCGCTCCCAGCTCTACTTCGAGCAGATGAAAGGGCGGGGGACACGCACCATCGATCCCGACGCCCTCGCCAGCGTCACGCCGGATGCCGGAGGAAAAACCCGCTTCGTCCTCGTCGATGCCGTCGCTACCCGCCGAAACAAACATCTCCACTTTTTCGCAGCATGAACAAAAAAGACCTCAGCGAACGCGACATCTGCACGAAGTTCATCACGCCGAGCATCGTGGCGGCGGGTTGGTGTGTTGACACCCAGATCAGAGAAGAGGTCGGCTTCACTGACGGACGCATTTACGTCCGGGGCAAGATCCACGCGCGCGGCGCACAGAAACGCGCCGACTATATCCTCTACTACAAGCCCAACATTCCAATCGCGGTCCTTGAGGCGAAGGACAACAATCACACGATCGGCGCGGGCATCCAGCAGGCGCTCGGCTATGCAAAGACCCTTGAAATCCCATTTGTCTTCAGCAGCAACGGCGACGGCTTCATTTTCCATGTCAGGACGGTGAAATCCGGGGCGCTCGAAAAGCAGCTCCCACTCGACACATTCCCGGCTCCCGAGGAACTTTGGAAAAAATACAAGACCTTCAAGGGCATCAGCGATGAGCTGGACGCGATTATCGCCCAGGACTACTTCACCGACGGCACCACCCGTTCGCCCCGCTACTACCAGCAAATTGCCATCAACCGCACCGTCGAGGCCATTGCCCGGAACGAGGGAAACAACCGCCATCTCCTCGTCATGGCGACGGGCACAGGCAAGACCTACACAGCCTTCCAGATCATCTACCGCTTGTGGAAGAGCGGACTGAAAAAGCGCATTCTCTTTCTCGCCGACCGCACAGCACTCATTGACCAGACCGTTCGTGGTGACTTCCGCCACTTCAAGGAGGCGATGACGGTCATCAAGCACAAGCAGATCGATACCGCCTACAACATCTACCTCGCCCTCTACCAAGGTCTCTCCGACAACAACGATACCGACGCTTACAAGCAGTTCAGCCCGGAGTTCTTCGATCTGGTAATCATTGACGAGTGTCATCGCGGCAGCGCCCGGGAAGACAGCAAGTGGCGCGAGATCCTCGAATACTTCAAGGGGGCACCCCACATCGGCATGACCGCCACACCCAAGGAAACCAAGGAGGTTTCCAGCTCAGAGTATTTCGGCGACCCGCTCTACACATACTCGCTCAAGCAGGGCATAGACGACGGCTTCCTTGCTCCCTACAAAGTCATCAAGGTCACCCTCGACATCGACGCAGAAGGCTGGCGGCCGCAGAAGGATTTCAAGGATAAAGAAGGGAAACTCGTCGAAGATCGCATCTATAATCGCACCGACTTCGACAAGCACATCATTGTCGAGGAGCGCCGTAAGTTAGTTGCGAAGAAAATCACCGAGTTTCTGAAAGGCAGCGACCGCTTCTCCAAGACCATCGTCTTCTGCGTGGACATCGAGCACGCCGAGGGTATGCGCAAGGAACTGGCGAATGCGAACGCCGACCTCGTCTCCGCCAATAGCAAATACGTGATGCAAATCACCGGGGATAACAAGGAGGGCAAGGACCACCTCGACGCCTTCACCAGCCCTTCCGAGCTATACCCGGTCATCGCCACTACCTCAAAGCTCATGACAACAGGAGTCGATGCGCAGACCTGCAAGCTCATCGTCCTCGACTCCAATATCGGCTCCATGACCGAGTTCAAGCAGATCATCGGGCGCGGCACCCGGATCAACGAGGACTTCGGGAAGCACTACTTCACCATCATGGACTTCCGTAACGTCACCGCGCTCTTCGCCGACAAGGACTTCGATGGCGACCCCGTCCGCGTGAAGGAAGCCTCTCAGGACGACGACATTTCCGGCACCGACGAGGAGACTGACGAAAACCCTGTTACAGATCCGATCACTGGCGGAGAAGTCGACTTTCCGGAACCAGAGCCGGAGAAGCCGGATGTATCACTGAATGAAGACCCCGTTGAATACGGCAAGAAGCGCAAGGTCACCGTCAACGGCGTGGAGGTCACCGTCATCAAGGAGCGTGTCCAATACATGGGCGACGACGGCAAGATCATCACCGAGAGCCTGCGGGACTACACCCGCAAGAACGTCCGCAACACCTACGCCTCCCTTGATTCCTTCCTGAACTCCTGGAAGCAGGCCGATCGGAAACGCGCCATTATCGACGAGTTGGAGCAGCAGGGCGTCATCTTTGCCGCCCTCAATGAGGAGATCGGCTCCGCCTTCGACCCCTTTGACCTCATCTGCCACGTCGCCTTCGAGCAGAAGCCCCTCACCCGGAAGGAACGAGCCGAGCAGGTTAGGAAACGCGACTACTTCACCAAATACGGCGACCTCGCGCGCAAGGTCATCTCTGCTCTGCTCGACAAGTATTCCGACGAAGGGGAACTCGATCTGGAGAACCCGGAGATCATCCGCCTTGACCCCCTCAGCAAGCTCGGCTCACCCGTAGAGATCATCCGCGCCTTCGGCGGCAAGCCCGCCTACGATGCCGCCATCCATTCCCTGACCGAAGAACTCTACCAATCTGCCTGATGCCGTCGTCCCACCTTCCAAGCGATTACCTCTCCGGTCTTGTCCACGAGCTGTGCAAGCTCCCTGCTGAGACGCCTTGGCTGGAGTTCAAGCACAACAACGGCGATCCGACCATGATCGGCGAGCGCATCTCAGCGCTCAGCAACTCCGCTGCCCTAGAAGGAAAAAGCACCGCCTACCTTGTTTGGGGTGTGGAGGATGGCACCCACCGCTTGGTCGGCACGACGTTTGACCCGATCTTAGCCAAGATCGGCAATGAAGCCTTGGAAAACTGGTTGCGGCGTTCCCTCACTCCTCCTCTACACTTCGCTTTCCACTCCATCAAGCTGGACGGCTTACGTATCGTGATTCTTGAAATCCCCCGAGCCGCCCATACACCCATCCAGTTCAAAGGCACCGAGTACATCCGCAGCTCGTCCTATACCAAAAAGCTCAAGGACTTCCCCGAAATGGAGCGCGAACTCTGGCGCGTCTTTGAGAAGACGCCCTTTGAGAGCCTGCCGGCCACCGACGACTTAACCGCCGAGGAAGTCCTTCGCCTGATCGACTACCCCGCCTACTTCGATCTGATGAGCATGGATCTCCCGACCAACCGGGAGCAGATTCTCTCCCGCCTGAAAAGCGAGAACCTGATTACCGTCTCCGACTCAGGGAAGTGGCGCATCCTGAATCTCGGAGCCTTGCTATTTGCAAAAGCGCTTGCCGACTTCCCGGCGCTCGCCCGTAAGGCACTCCGCGTGATCCACTACCAGGGGCGCACCCGCATCGTCACGCTCCACGAGCAGATGGGTTCGAAGGGTTATGCCAACGGCTTCGAGGGGCTCATCAGCTACATCAACGGGCGGCTCCCGCACAACGAAGTGCTCGGCACGGCGCTCCGCAAGGAGGTGCCCATGTTCCCCGAGATGTCCATCCGCGAGCTCGTCGCC
>JBEGOB010000416.1:0-6871 GCA_041182265.1 Verrucomicrobiota bacterium
ATGGCACGACGGCCATGGGCAGCGGCGACATCATCCTGGGTGATCAATCCAGCAGCGGTATCCTCTCCCAGATTGAGGGCAACTGGACCTGGACCAATGACATCAGCCTCGTCGGCAGCGACAATAAAATCCGCAACCGCTCGGCAGTAGGTGTGGGACCTCGTTCGCTCAAGCTCCAAGGCGTGATTTCCGGCTCCGGCGGTTTGACCTTTGAAGATCTCACGGGCACGATGACCAATAGCGAGCTCGGCTTCATTCTCACCGGTGAAAACACACTCAACGGCCCGCTCACCATCAATTCCGGCGTGCCAGTGCGCGTCGGCGGTGTTCCCGGCAATGATGTAGCAACCACCGCAGGCATTGGCGGCTCGTTAGGTTCGGTCCCAGTCGTCAACAACGGCACGCTCACCTACTCACGCAGCGACGCCCACACCGTGACCCACGATATTTCCGGCTCCGGGAGTGTCTTCATCGGTCTTTCCTTAAATAACGCCGACCAGGAAATGACTTACTCCGGCACAGCCAGCCACGGCGGCGGCACCACCGTGCGGGCCGGCACCCTCAGAATCGCCTCGGCCGGCTCAATCAACAGCCCGGAAATCACCGTCGCCAGCGATGCAAGCCTCGCCGTGGATGGCAGCTCCATCGCCGATGGCACAAACCTCAATCTCGGTGCGACCGCGCTTGTCGAGCTCACCGGCACGGAGACCGTCAACACCCTCTTCATTGAGGGAGTGCAGGCCGCAGCCGGCACATGGGGAGCCACGGGTTCCGCCGCGACCCACATCGACGACGTCCGCTTCTCCGGAACTGGAGTGCTGCAAGTGACCAGCGGTCCAGCGCCCGTCAGCGACTACGCAGCATGGGCTGGCGCCGATGGTTTCAACCTCGTCGGCGGTGCGGATGGAGACGACGACGGCGACGGCCTCAGCAACTTTGAGGAATACGCCTTCGGCCTCAACCCGACCAGCAGTGCCAGCGCCTCGCCTGTCACCGCGCCGAACAAAGCCACCGGCACCTTCACCTACACTCGCCGCAAGCAGGCGCTCACTGGGTTGAACTACAACTACGAGTCGTCCACCACCCTGACCGACTGGCCGTCCTTTGTCCCATCCGTCGCGGACCTCAGCAACAATGGTGATCCCGTGGAAACCATCACCGTGACCTTGCCGGAGTCCCTGCTTGCAGAGCCGAAATTGTTCCTGCGCGTCAAAGTTGCGGATTCTGCTCAGTAAAAACCATCAAACCCGCGGTCTTCGGATCGCAGAGTCCATTCGCCAACGCGGCGTGGCAGCAGCCGGTTCCGGTCACTGCCCGCCGCGATCTGGTATCTCGCGGAAAAGCCGCTTCACCCGCTGTGTGAATTTGCGGGCACGTCGCCGGTCATTGCCATGCTCAGCCATGCCAAATCTCGCTCCTTTCGTAAAAACTTTCCACCGATGATCCGTCTTTTTTCCACCCTGCTAGGACTTCTAGCCACACCATTGGCGGAGGCCGCGCACCACAAGCTCTTCATCCTCACCGGCCAGTCGAACTCGCTCGGCACCACCCAAGGGACCGTGGGCGACGTGTCGCCCGGCACGGACGCGGCGGATGCCCGATTGAAATTTTTCTGGCACAACGTCGCGGATGCCAGCACCTCACTCGGCGACTCCGACGGCGCGTTCACCTCGCTCCAAGCGCAGCAAGGCGGCTACTATCCGGGCAGCGCCACTCACTGGGGACCGGAGATCGATTTTGGCCGCACTCTCGTCCGCGCCGGTGTGGAAAATGTCGCCATCGTCAAAGCCTCACGCGGCGGCGGTGGCAACACGAATTGGTCGAAGGCCGCCAACGGCCACATGTATGCCCACGTCGTCTCCACCGTCACCGCCGCAGCCAGCGCACTGAGCGCCGCTGGCCACACCTTCGAGATCTCCGGATTGCTCTATTTGCAGGGCGAGAGCGACACCGCTGCCGAGGCGGAAATCGCAGGCACACGCATCCTAGAGCTCGTGAATAATCTGCGCGCCGACTTGCCAAACGCCGCCGGCATGATCGCCGTCATCGGTGGCATCGCCGCACCCGGAGCAAGCCGCGACGTCGTCCGCGCACGCCACGCCGCAATCGCCGACGCATCCGAAATTGTCGATTTTTTCCCCAATCTCGACCTGCAAGCGGCAGTCACCGACGGCTTGCATTTCAACAAGTCCGCCAAGTTGCGCATCGGCCGCCGTTTTGCGCAGGCGTTCTTTGCGAACAACGTGATTTCCCGGCGCTACGGGAAATTGACCTTCATTGGTGACTCGATCACGCAAGGCGGCAACGGCAACTACCCGAGCTACCGATACCAAGTCTTCAAGCGCCTCGCGGAAACTGGCGTGCCGAGCGCTGCCGCCACCGGCTACAAGTTCACCGGCTCAGTCACCGGCCCGCAGACCACCGCCGTGCTCACCACACCGGACACGAATGGCCAAGTTTTTGAGAACATCCACGACGGCCACTTCGGCTGGCGCGCCTCATGGATCAATGGCCGCATCCGCCTCCCCGCAGACCGCCGCAGTCTCAACCGCGGCGAGGGCACCCTGCGCAACTGGACTGGCCAAGCGAGCCCGCAACAATACGACATTTCCGGCCCTAGCGCCACCGTCCCCTACCCAGACCCCACCGCCACCGACACTGGCAACACCGGCACCAGCTATCTCCCAGACACCGTTTCGATCATGATCGGCATCAATGATTTGGGCGATGACACCAATTCCGCAAACCAAGTCGTCGCGGACATCGGCACGCTCATCGATCAACTCCGCGCCGCCAACCCCGCAGTCCGCATTTTCGTCAATCACCTGCTATACACCCAGCAAAGCGACGCGATGCGCAACGCAGTGGATGCCGTGAACACCCAACTGGCTGCACTCGCCGCCGGGAAAAACGCAGCTTCCGCCACTTCGCCGGTGTGGGTGATCGACGCCAACACCGGCTTCGACCCAGCCACCATGACCTACGACAAGGTCCACCCAAACGCCATTGGCGAGCAATACGTCGGCGACCGCATCGCCACCGCGCTTGGCGTCATCGAGGAGCCACTCCCGCCCGCCAATCCACCGCCGCCGGTCGTCGAAAAGGAATCCGCCACCTTCGACACCCGCTACGAGGGCAACCAAATTTGGAATGGCAGCGCCTTGGTCAACGGCTGGACACAGTCCGGCACCCTCACCCGCAGCCTGCCCGAACTGAGCGACTTACGCATCATCCATCCCTCGACGGACGGGCGCTGGATCGAGGGCACCGGAGCTGGCTGGAGCGCACTTTCCACCGGATCATGGACTTTTGAAACCCGCCTCAAGTGCAATGCAAACGCCAACGGCTTCATCCTTTGGTTCGGTGTTGGCAGCCGCCGCGCCCTCGTGGAGGTGCATGGCAACCGCGTCCAAGACGTCGGCGGCGAGTCATTCAACGTCTCGCAAAACAACCTAGACGGCGCATTTCACACCTTCCGCGTCGTCCATGATGCAGGCAACGCCCGCTACCACGTATTCCGGGACGCCGTGCGCCTCACACCGCTGGCTGGCGCGACCTATGACCAGACCGGCGCGGACAACCGCCTGATCCTTGGAGATTACACCAGCGGCACCTTCGGAAATTACTTCGACACCACCATCGACCACGTCCGCTTCACCAGCGGAGCCTTTCTTCCTGCCGGCCTCGACACGGACGCCAACGGCCTGCCCGACGCCTGGGAATACACGTATTTCAAAACGCTCACCGGCACCGTTCCCGAGGGTGATCCAGACGAGGACGGCTTCACCAATTTTCAGGAATTTCAAAACAGCACCGATCCCCTCGTCGCAAATGCAGAGCGCGCCATCCTCCCCGTATTTCTCCTCTCCGGCGCAGGCAACGCAAGCGGCAAGCCGGGCACCAGCGGCTTGAACTCACCGCCGCCCGGTCAGCACCCCGCCGAGCAATCCGCCGCCGTGCATTTCCACGACGGCACTGGCTGGTCCACCTTGGCCGCCGCCAGCGACGGCTCGTTTGGCCCGGAAATCGCCTTCGCCCGCTTGCTTTGGGACAGCGGAGTGCGCGACTTCGGCATCGTTAAATCCACCACTGCCGGCGGCGGAAATTCGCTCTGGCAGAAGGGCAGCGCGGACGATTCCGCCTACCAAGCGCTCGTCGCCACCGCCACCGCTGCCGCAAATAACCCGCCAAGCGGCATCGACGAACTCAGCTTCCGCGCCCTCCTCCACGTCCAAGGGGAACAGAATAACAGCACCGAAGCCGACGCCGCGGACACGCGTTTTGCCGATTTGCTGGATGATCTAAAAGCCGATTTACCCAACTCTTCCACCCTGCATGGCATCTTGGGCGAAATCGGCGGCAGCGGCGTGGACCGAGACACCACCCGCGCCCGCCACTCTGCGCTGGCCGCCAGCCGCGCAGACGTCGGGCTCGCCCGCGCACTTGGCATCTCCGTGCACAATGAGGACGGCCTCGGCATCCATTACACCGGCGACGGCCTATTGATGTTAGGCGCACGCATGGCCGCGGAAGCCCTCGCCGTGAATCTAGCAGGCAGCAGACCCCTGCCAGCGTGGGACCGCCTCCACGCTTGGTATGTCGCAGACCACGCCACGGCATACGGCTCGGCTGGCGAGGTCACGCGCTGGGCCTCCATCCACCAAGGTTCTGCCACGCGCGACCTCAGCCGCCGCGTCGCCGGGCAGACGCTCCGGCGCACGGTCACCACCCTTTCTGGCCAAACTCGCCAAGTGATGCGCTTCGACGGCAGCAACGATTTGTGGGCAAATGGCACCACCGAGTTTGGCGCGCTCAGCGGTGCGCGCACGGTCGCCATGTTTTGCCGACTTTCCGGCAGCGGCGACGGCTTCCTTTTCGACGGCTCCACCAACACTGGCCGCACCCGCGCCCGAATCCGCAGCGGATTCTGGGAGGCCGGCGTCACCCCAGCGGGCGCATCCATCGCTTGGAATTTGGCCGAACCCACCACCACCGCGATTGCCTCCGGTTGGCAGCGCCACGTTTTCACCTTCTCGCCAAACGTCGGCAACACCGCCACCACCATCGAGCACTGGATCGACGGTGTCCGCGCCGCCACCCTCACGGAAAACGAGGTCGCCCCGCTCGGCGGATTGATCGTCGGTTCGAGCGGTGGCGCACCTTTTTCACGACTCGATGTGGAAATCGCCGAAATCGCCATTTACGACAAGGCCCTCGAAGCCCCAGAAATCGCCGCGCTGGATGCCGCATGGCTCACCACTTGGGGCACGCCGAGCGGGCCGCAACTTGCCAGTCAGGTGCGCCAGACATCTGCGGAAATCCCTCGTTTCGGTTGGCACCCCGTCCTGGAAATCGAGATCAGCGCCCCCTCGGACGGGCTCCACACGCTCAGCGGCTTGGACCTTGCACTGCGCGAATCCGCACCCGGCACCGTGGCGCGCTGGCGCTTGCTGCCCGGCCCCGTTTACAATCCATCGGCCACGCCACTCGCAGAAATCACCGGCACACCAGACTCATGGTCGCCCACACTCGACCTCAATTTACTCGAAGGGGAAAATTCACTTTTCCTCGTCGCCGAGCCTGCAAGACATGGGCCGCTTGGTGCCACTCTGGATGCTGCCGTCGCCCAATTGACGATTTCCGGCACGCCCGCCCCCCTCACGCCCACCACCCCAGATCCCGCAGGCCAACTCACTCTCGCGCTAGTCCCGCTGCTCACCGATGTCGTCCGCAGCGGTGATCTCGGCATCCACACTTTCCGCATTCCAGGCATCGTTTGCGACTCAGACGGCGTGCTCCATGCCGTTTATGACCACCGCTACAACGGCTCCGGCGATCTGCCAGGCAACATCGACGTCGGCCACTCACGCAGCACCGACGGTGGGGCCACTTGGAGCACCTCGAAGGTGATCATGGACTTCGACTCCTCCGTCGCGAACTCCTCCGGCAACGGCGTCGGTGATCCCTGCATCCTCCACGATCCCGCCACCAACACGCTCTGGGCCGCAGCGCTCTGGTCCTTTGGCGGCCGCGCCTACAGCGGCTCCGGCCCAGGATTGCTTCCCACCGAGACCGGTCAATATGTCTTGGCGAAAAGCACCGACGGCGGGGAAACTTGGAGCCCGCCGATCAACATCACCGCCCAAATCAAAGATCCCGCATGGAAATTGCTCTTCTGCGGTCCTGGCCACGGCCTCACCCTGCGCGACGGCACCCTCGTATTTCCCTCACAAATGCGCCGCGAAGGCGACGGCCTCGTCCGCATGTGCTTCGTGTTTTCTCGTGACAATGGCGAGTCATGGCAGTTTGGCAGCGTCATCCCAGACACCTCGCCGCAAACCAACGAAAACGAATTTCTCGAACTCGACGACGGACGCCTGCTCTTTTCCGGCCGCACGCCGTCCGGATCCAATGGCCAGCGCGCCTGGTCGCACTTCACTCCAGCCGCCCAAACAAACGGTGCCGATCCCCTCGTCAGCGGAACATGGTCGCCCATTTATCGCCTCCCCAGCGTCCCGGACCCCGTCTGCCAAGCCTCCGTCATCCAATGGAAAAGCCGACTCGCCGGCCACCCACGCGAGTGGATTCTCTTCGCCAATCCCGCCACGGGCGGCCGCAACGGCATGACCCTCCGCCTCAGTCAAGACGGCGGCTTGACCTGGCCAATCTCGCGCCTGCTCTACGCCGGCAGCTCCGCCTATTCCTCACTCACCATCCTGCCAGACGGCTCGATCGGCCTGTTCTTCGAGCGCGATGGCTACACGAAAATCACCTTCGCCCGCGTGGAAGAAGCATGGCTGCTCAATCCAGACCTCGACATCGACAACGACCGCATCCCCGACGCATGGGAAATTCTCCACAATCTAGATAC
>JBEGOB010000417.1:0-16682 GCA_041182265.1 Verrucomicrobiota bacterium
AGGAAAAACACGGTCCCAAGGCGAAGGGATCGAGTTTCCGGTTCAATGACAAGGCGTCCAAGCTGCTAAAACTCGGGCCCACGACAGCTGGAGCGAGTTTCCAGCACCCTGACATCGCGTAATACAGGCGAAACATCGCGTAACCCGACCGAAAACACGGGCCGGAACCACGTGGACTTAGTTATTTCCGCCTGTTCACGATGAATGGGCAGCAACTGCAAGGATCGTAGAGAAATGTCGTGGCCCACAGACCTCCAAAACCAACGAACGCATTCTCAGGACTTGGAAACATCACCTCACGAAACACACACGCCTCGCGGGGACCGAGGTCCACGATCTCAGAGATTGTCAAAAACTTGAACCCGCCTTCGATTCCAAACCCATACGGACTGAAGCTCCCGGACATCCACCTCCGGCGAGTCAAAGCTCAGGACGTATCGATCACTCATTCGCCCGCCCGGATTCAAGTGACGGAGCGCTGGCTTCAGCCGCCCCCATGAGAACCACCTCCCCGCCAAATTCATGCTGCATGAACTGGATCGCCGCTTGCTCAACGCGATGATCCTCGGTGGAGATGCGCATCGATCGTCTCCAAGTCATCTGCGCGCCACCGGCCCCCTATCCTGCCGGATGCCTTCCACTTCATCCATCGTGCATAGGAAATCATACCGATGAAACACGCGCCGAAGCCAGCGCCCAACATCACAATTCCCCCCACCCCCAAAGTTGACTGTGTGAGAAACCTCCATGCCCAATCCCGTATTCTCGGGATACATGCGATCTCGCGAAATTCCGATGATTCCCCCATCGTCTAAGACCACATGCATCGCAGTCGTATCTTTCGTCAAATTTTCTGCTACCTAATGCTGGCCTCCACGCAAGCGATTCAGGCCGAGACCGACGCGCCTTGGGAATTTTTCCCCTTCGACAACGGCGTCGGGCGCGGAGTGTGGCCCGCCACGAAACAAGCGGAAACTGTGAAAGCACTCGGCTACAACGGCATCCACTACAATTACACGAATCCTCAAGACTTCGCGAAAAAGATCGCCGCATGCAAAGCTGCGAATGTGCCGATCACAGCGATGTATATTTACACATTCGTGGACAAACCCGAAGCTGCCTATGACCCCGGAATCAAAGATGTCATTCGCATGCTCAAAGGCTCGGACACGATCATCTGGCTCACCCTCCGCGATGGAAAAATCGGCCAACAAGATGACCAAGCCGCAAACATCGTCCGCGAAGTCGCCTCACTCGCCAAAGAGTCCGGACTGAAGGTTTCAATCTATCCACACGCTGGCTTTTACGTCGCCTGCGCCGAGGATGCAGTCCGCATCTCGAAACTCGTTAACATGCCGAACGTCGGCGTCGCGATCAATCTATGCCACGAACTCTTTGCTGGAAATAGCGAGCGCCTTGCGGAAATTGTGAAAATCTCCGCACCCCACCTCAATCTCGTCTCACTCAATGGCGCATCTCCCATCCCTGGCAAAGGCCCCAAAGCATGGGAAACGCTGCCTCTTGGTTCCGGCACTTTTGATACGAATGCCTTCCTCCGCATGATTCGTGACAGCGGCTACCGCGGCCCAATCGGCCACCAATTCTTCGGAGTCGCAGGCGATGACGTGACCAAGCTAACACTTGCCATCGAGTCTTGGAAAAAATCCAAATCCGACGTCTTAAAGTCTCAGACCGCGCGTGCGGATCATTGAACATTTTCCGAAGATAATGGGTTTTCTTCGGGATCAAGGGGGCGTCGATTGGAGGTCGGCGCCCCTGCTTCATTTCAAAAACAGACCGCACTAACAAACTCCACGTGCGCGTCGAATTCGCTTCAGACATCGATCACCCCTTCTGTCATGAAAACCATTTTGAACACCCTATTCATGTCGGCGCTTGCATGGAGTGTCGGCCAGGCATTTCCCATCCCGCTTCCTTCGCCGGTTCCTGCGAATGAAACGCCATTCGCCAACTTGCAACCCGGCCAGTATGCGGTGCTGAAAAACATCACCACCAACGCGCCCACCAACGACGAGAAGGCCTGCGCCATCCGCCTCTCTCAGAAATTCGACAAGTCCGGCCAAGCAGCGGTCATCTATGTCATCAAAGAAGACATCATCGCTCCTGCAAGCCAGTGGGACTGGATTGATAAATACAACATCATCTTGGTAAACCTCGGCCTTTGGGATAACCAACCGTTCTACACCAACGGCTACGACGAGGCTGACATCATGATCGACAACGGCATCATCCCGATGATACAGGGCGCGCGCTATCTGGTGGAGAAATACTACAATCCAGATCCACAGAAACTCTATGTCTCCGGCTGGTCTGTCGGCGGCGATTTATTCACCCTGATGTCCACACGGCCCGAGTGGCGTGGAGTGATCAAGGGCGTCATCGGCACCCCGGGAGTGACCATTGCTTCAGGCGATCCAACAGCCGTCCCCGCCGCCGAGCGCGGCTGGGTGAAGTATTTCAACGGCTGCGGCTCCAACGACGGTGCCGAGTGGTATTGCGAGGTCGCAGAGGAAATGCGCCTCGCCGGGGTGAAGGCGAATAACACGGTGCTCTATGGGCAAGGCCATTCCACCAGCGAGCCGATTCGTGAGCCCGGCTATCTGTATTTCCGGGGCCGCGGCCTCAACGTCGAGTATTGGAACGGCACCAACTTTGGAACTTTACTATCAGGTGCTAACGGGACACGCCAGGAAGCAACTCTCAATTTCTCATGGGCGGACTTGAAAACCTACGAATACGCCCAGGCTTTGCAGCGATTTTCCAATTATTCCATGCGTTTCACCGGCTCGATCCAGCCGCGCTTCACGGAAACCTATACCTTCCACGCCACCGCCGACGACGGCGTGCGCGTCTGGGTGAACAACACGCTCATCATCGACCAATGGCTGGTGCAAGCCGCGCCGGTCACCAGCACCGGAACCATCGCCCTCGTCGCCGGCCAAGCGGTGCCGATCAAGGTGGAATATTTCCGCGCCACCGGCCCGGGCACCTTGAAGCTGGAATGGTCATCCACCACCCAAACGCGCGAGGTGCTGCCAAGCCTGCGGACGTTTTACGGGCCTGCAAACACATTGCCATCCGCCAACACGAACAACGGAACATGGAGCAAAACCGGCACCATCGGCGCATGGCTGGACACCACCTCGTGGACCAGCGGACTGACCGCCTTCGGAACCGGCAACACCGCGACTTTCACCAACGACATCGCCGCCAACCAGATCATTTCGGTAAATGGCGACGTCACCATCGGCGGGATCTCCATCAGCGACGACGGCGCCACTCCATCAGCCCGCACCTTTTCCACCAGCGAGGACGGGCTCATCAACCTGCAACCGTCCACCGGCGCGTTTTCGACCGTCTCCGTCCGCGAGGGACAAGCCATCATGAACGTCCCGCTCTATGGCTCGCAAGGCCTGCTGAAATCCGGTGCCGGCACGCTTTTGCTCAACGCGGATTCCGTCTATCCGGGCACCACCCGCGTTGAGGGCGGCACCCTGCGCGTTTCGGGGAAATTCACCAGCCCACGCGTCGAACTCGCCAACAGTTCCGTGTTCGAACTCTTCTCCAACAGTACGCTCAACTTCTACGCGGCCAACACCGCGAAAACTGCCATCACCGGCACGGGGACTTTCCGCAAATCCGGCACGGGCACGATGCAGATTTCTAACAATGGTCAAGGCTGCGTCATCTCGCTGCAAGCGGGATCGCTGCTGGACGTCACCGGCGGCACCTTGAAAAACGGAACCTTCGCCAACTCGGACTGGTCACAGAATTTCTCCTCCCTCGCCCTCGGCACAGGCACCACGCTCGACGTCTGGAACGGCGGTCCCATCCGCGCAGATGCGCTCACCGGAGCCGGATCTATCACCAACGGTCTCAACGGCGGCACCACCTCGCTCACCCTCGGCGTGGCGAATGGCTCGGGCACGTTTTCCGGCACGGTGAAGGCAGTCGGTCTCTCGCTCATCAAAACCGGAACTGGCACACAAACCTTCACAGGCCCCATCGAAACCGTCGTAGCCACGACGGTTAACCAGGGCAAACTCATCATTTCCGGCACGGGCACCAAAGCGTTGGGAAATGCAAGTGCCACAAGCGCCGGCCAACTCCGCCTCGGCTGGCAACTCGCGGCTAACAGCACCACCACCGGGGCTAACACTTTCAGCGCCGGCAGCTTCGCCGCCAACACCCACGCGGTGATCGACGTGACGCTCAACCCCGCCGCCGGCGCAGTGGCGCTAAACAACGTTTTCTGGACCCTGCCGCGCTCCTGGACGGTCCTCACCACCACTTCCACGAGCGGCACCATCTCCCTCGGAACGGTCTCGCCGGATGCGGCAGGTCGCATGGCATCCGACTACGGAACCTTCGCCGTGCAGACCGTCGGAACCAGCACCAACCTGACATGGACTCCCCTGCCCATCATCACTTGGCGGACCCAGAAATTCGGGGCTAACACCGCCATCGCGGGAAACAACGCCGACCCCGACAAGGACGGTGTGAACAATCTCGTCGAGTATGCGATGGGCATGGAACCGCTCGTCAGCGACGCCTCCCGCCTGCCGACCGGCGCGAACAACGCTGGCTATCTCACCATTATCTATCAACGTTCGAAACAGGCGACCGACGTGACCGTCATCCCCGAAGCATCGGCGGATCCGGCACTGGGTTGGTCATCCAGCGGCGTGACCACCATCGGCGACGTGGACGCGGGAAATAACAGAATTGTCACCGCCCGCGACGCGGTGCCGGTGACAAGCGCGCCCGCCCGCTTCATGCGATTGCGCGTCACCCAACCCTAGAACGGGAGTGCAGAGCAGAACTCAGGCTCAAGGTTTCCACGGGGCCCGATAGGTGCCAGTGAGCAGCTTGTTAGCCTCCTCATCGTTGGTGAAGCGCTCGGTTTCCGGATTCCATTCGAGGCGGCGACCGCGCTGAATCGCGATGTGGCCGATCTGCCCGATCGTGCAGGTGCGGTGGCCGATCTCGGCGTCCGTCATCACGGTGGTGCCTTTTTGAATTGCGGAAATGAAGTCTGCCTTGTCGCCACGGGTCGGCACGCGGGTGTCGGTTTTCCGGAATACGGTGCGCAGGATTTCCGGCTTGCTGGCCTTCAATCCACCTGCGCTGTTCCAGTGCGCCTGGATCCAGCCTTCCTCGCCTTCAACTCGCAGATAGGGCACATCAATCTTGTAGTCGAGCGTCACGCCGTTAGCATAGCGGTAGTGGAGATCAAATGCTAGCAGCGTGTTCCACAGCCCGGAACCGGGTTCGGGATAGCGGCCGGTGCCTTCCACGGAGACGGGTCCCGCCTGCTCGGAGCCGTTGATCAGGCTGGCGACGTCGATCAAGTGCGTGCCCCAGTTGGAAACCATGCCTTCGCAGTAGTCGAGAATCCGCATCCAGCCCGGACGCCCTTCCAGATCTTCCGGATGCACCCGGTCGCGCGTGTATTCCTGATAGGGTGCCGGCCCCAACCACATGTCATAGTCCAGGTGCGCGGGAATCGGCATCGGTTTGGGATCGCCAAGATAACCTTCCACTTCGCGCGGCACCCCAACTTCGAAACGTTTGATTTTCCCGAGATAACCATTGATCGCGAGGTCGGCGGTCTTGGTCATGTAACTGTGCGAGCGGCACTCGGTGTCGGTCCGGAAAACCACGCCTTTCTTCTTGGCCGCGTCGGCGATCAGGCGGCCGTCGGATAGATAGCGAGTGAGAGGTTTCTCACAACTGACATGCAGGCCCTTGGCGATGGCGGCCAGCGAGATGAGCGCGTGCCAGTGGTCCGGAGTGGAATTCATCACCGCGTCCAGATCAGGCATTGCAAGAGCTTCGCGGAAATCGGTGAACAACTTGCAGTCGGTATTTCCATAGTGTTTGTCGATCCTCGCTTTGGCGGCCTCCGCGCGGTGGCGGTCCACGTCGCACACCGCGATCACGCGGACTTCGGGCATGCCGAGCAAGGTCGGCAGGTTGGTGTGATAGGCCTGTCTGCCGGTGCCGATCATCGCGAGGTGGATCTTCTTCGACGGCGCGCTCTGACCTAGCAGGCGCGACGGGATGATGAGTGGCATGGCGGCGGCGGCCAGACACTGGACGGCGTGGCGACGGGTGATTCGGGTCGGGTTCATGAGTGTGATGGGTTTGGTAAAATCAACGCAGCCAGCCATTCCGGGCGAGCCACCGTTCGAGACAATCGTAAAACTCGGCGCGCACCGCTTCATCTCGAAACGCATGCTCGCCGTGCGATAGAACATGCAACTCCACGCTCACCCCGGCTTTGCGGCACGCCTCGGCAAACATCATGGAGTTCTCCGGCGGCACGCCCGTGTCCTGACCGCCGTGGATCAGGAAAACCGGCGGCGTGTCTTTGGTGACATGCCGCTCGCTGGACAATTCAGGCCACAATTTCTGGTCGTCGCCCGTCAGATTGGAGCGCGAGCCTTTGTGCACGAATTTCTCCTCCGTTAGAGTGATGACTGGATAAACGAGAATGGCGAAGTCAGGACGCGCCGACAGCTTAGCCACCGGATCGGGAGCGGTGGCCACCAGATTTCCAGCATCGATGTGAGTGATCACCGTGGATGCCAAATGGCCGCCGGCGGAAAAGCCCATCAGCCCGATGCGACTGGCATCGATGTGAAACTCCGCCGCGCGGGAGCGGATCATCCGCACCGCCTGCCGCGCGTCTTCGAGTGGCAGCGGATGGCGGAACCTCGGCGCATGGCGGTAGCGCACCACAAACGCGGCAATGCCATGATCCGTCAGGAACCGCGCCGCATGCACCGCTTCGAAGTCCATCGAAATTCCACCATAGCCTCCACCCGGCAAGACCACCACGCCGGTGCCCGTGGCTTTTCCGGGTGCGGGGAGATGGATGTCCACCGTTGGTATCGCAGGATCGCCCTCGGATTCCTTGCCCGCCACGATGCTGCCCTCCGGCCACAATGGCAGGCGAACGGGTGCGGGAAGTCCTTCAGCTTGGCCTTGGCCAACACACGACAATCCCAACAAGGCAAAGGCTGACATCACAAGGAAACGGGAATAACGAATCACCATAAGAAACAAAGTTACGTGCCGCAGGTTTACGTGTCGATTCCGGATGCATCCCGCGTTCTCGTGACTGGATGGATCGCACACACATGATAGGTCCTTGCTTATGAAGTTGTAATAGCTTCTGAATTTTTCCTCAGTGAAGTTCTGTATCAGTCAACAACAAGGAACTCGCGGGGGTCGGACTTTTATCCGAAAGGTCCGGATCAGAATTCAGGTATCGCTAAACTCCATCGATTGGTCTCGGAGGCTCAACCCATGAATCGCATCACGCAAGCAACCATCGCCGCAGGCATTTGCCTGAAGGCAACGTTATACGCCGAACCGGTGGACTATCGTAGCCAGGTCCTGCCATTGCTTTCGGAGAATTGCTTCAACTGCCATGGCCCGGATTCGGGCACCCGGAAGGGCGGGCTCCGCTTGGATCGGCGGGAAGATGCGCTGCGCCCGGCGGAATCCGGTGAAATCGCCATCGTGCCGGGTAATCCCGATGCGAGCAGCATCATCGCCAGGTTGATCACCCATGATCCTGACGAAATCATGCCTCCGCCGGAATCGAAAAAAACCATTCCTCCCGCCGCAGTCGAGGTTCTGCGAAAGTGGATCAAAGAAGGTGCGGAATACCGCAGCCATTGGGCCTTCGATCCCTTGGTCAGGCCGACTGCACCGATGCCCACACCTTCGACGTGGCTGAAGAATCCCATCGACGCTTTCGTTCTCGAATCCCTCACGAAGCAGCATCTCCAGCCATCGCCGGAAGCGCCGAAAGCCGCCTTACTGCGCCGCCTGAGTCTTGACCTCATCGGGCTACCTCCCACGCCGGAAGAGCTGGCCGCCTACCTAGCAGATGATACGGCAAGCGCTTACGAGACTGCTGTGGACCGCTTGCTCGCAAGTCCGCAATACGGTGAACGCATGGCGCTGCTCTGGCTGGACGCGGCACGCTACGCAGACAGCAATGGTTTCCAACAGGACGGCGACACCCATCAATACGTCTGGCGCGACTGGGTGGTGCGCGCCCTGAACAACAACATGCCCTTCGACCAGTTCACTGTGGAGCAACTTGCCGGTGATTTGTTACCGGATGCCACCCTCGATCAAAAAATCGCCTCCGCGTTCAATCGCAATCATCTCCTGAATGGCGAAGGTGGCGCAATTGCCGAAGAGCAGCGCAACATCATCTTGGTGGACCGCGTGGACGTGACCGCCACCACGTGGCTTGGCCTAACGATGGCCTGCGCCCAGTGCCACGATCACAAATACGACCCGATTCCCCAACGTGATTTCTATCGAATGATGGCGTTTTTCAATCAAGTGCCTGAAACCGGGATGCCGCCCGGTGGCAAGCAATACCGGATCGCCGACCCATGGATACATGCAGGATCGCAGGCGCAGATGAATCAACTCGCCCAACTGGAAAAACAAGCGTCCGACGCCGCGAAAACTCCGCCGGAAGTGCTCGCGGCCCTCACCGAATGGGAAAACTCGCTGGCGCAGGGACCGGTCGTCGAATGGACCTCGTTGACCCCGACATCGGCAACCGCCGACCTCGGCGTGAGCCTCGAAATCACGGCGGGAAACTCCGTTTTTGCCAGCGGCAACGCGCCGAATCAAGCGGAGTATCGCATCGAGCTGCCTGCCCAAACGGCAGCGATCACCGGCATCCGGATCGACACGCTCCCCGACGCGCGCCTGCCCCAAGGTGGCGCGGGACTTTCTGATAGCGGGAACGCCGTGCTTACCCGCGTGAGGGTTTCCGCAAATGGAACGGAGGTGTCGCTCGCGAAGGCCGCAGCAGATCACTCGCAGAGAGGTTTCAGCGCGGAGGGCGTCCTCGATGACGATCCGGCGAAGGCGTGGGCTTTCCATCCGGAAGTGGCGACTCCGCACTTCAGTGTCGTGCAGCCGGCCGTGCCGATTCCGGCCGGGCAGGCGGTGCAGCTCATCCTCGAGTTCCGCTCATCCCACGTGCGCCACCTGCTAGGGCATTTCCGGATTTCCTCCGCCACCGCGGCGGATCCTGTGGCTCTCCAAAAATTCCCCGGAGCACTCGCCGCCATCTTCGCCAAGCCCGCCGCGCAGCGAAATGCCAAGGAGCAGAAGGCGATGGCAGACTATTTCATCAAGTCATCATCGCACCCGGCCGCCGTGGCCGCGCGGAAGACAAAGGAAGCAGCGGATTCCGCCTTGGTTGCCCACCGCGACGCTTTGCCCAAGGTGATGGTGATGTCGGATGCCAAGCCCCGGAAAACCCATGTCCACGCGCGGGGAGTTTACACATCCCTCGCGGAAGAGGTCCAGTCAGGCACGCCGGAATGCCTGCCACCGATGAAACCGGAGCTACCGAACAATCGTCTCGGCCTCGCCAAGTGGCTGATGAGTCCGGAAAATCCACTCACCGCCCGCGTCCAAGTGAACCGTTACTGGCAGCTGTTTTTCGGCGTAGGGCTCGTGAAAAGTTCGGAAAACCTCGGTGTGCAAGCGGACCCAGCGAGCCACCCCGAGCTGTTGGACTGGCTGGCAGCCGAGTTTCGCGAAAAGCAGTGGGATGTGAAGCACATGCACCGATTGATCGTGACCAGCGCGACTTACCGCCAATCGTCGAAAGTCGGGGCGGAGTTGTTGGAAATGGATCCAGCCAACAAGCTGTTGGCACGCGCACCCCGCTTCCGCTTGTCCTCGCCCTTGCTTCGCGACGTCGCTCTGGCAAGCAGCGGACTGCTCAACCGAGAGATGGGAGGAAAACCGGTCTATCCCTATCAGCCACCCGGCATCTGGGACGGGCTCTCGATCACCAAGGAGCGCGACTTCACCTATCCGCAGTCGAAAGGGGCCGATCTCTACCGGCGCAGTCTTTACACTTTCTGGCGGCGCACCGTGGCACCAGGCAACATGTTTGACGCGTCGTCGCGCACGATCTGCTCGGTCAAACCGTCCCTCACCAACACACCCATTCACGCGCTCATCACTCTCAATGACGTCACTTGGAACGAGGCGGCCCGGGCATTGGCGATCAATGTCATTCGTGAAACCAACACCACCGATACCGAGGCGCAACTCAGCCGCGCCTGGCTGAGGGTTTGTTCGCGGCAGCCGAACGATCATGAATTGAAAATCCTGCGCCGCAGTTTCGACAAGGCGCACCGCGAGTTCCTAGCCGATCCACAGGCTGCATCGCGCTATCTCGCCCATGGCGATGGTGCCCGCGAGCTGCCCGGCGAGCCAACCTATGTCGCCGCGCTTTCTGCGGTCTGCCTTTCGATCCTCAATCTGGACGAGGCGCTGACGCGTGAATAACATCGAATTGAATTTTTATGGACCCATTTCTTCAACATCAAAGACACCTCACACGCCGCCAGTTCTTCGGCCGCAGCGCGGGAGGGATCGGCGCTGCGGTGCTGGCCAACCTGCTGAGCGAGGACGGGCTGGCGGCCAATTCCCTGCCCTCCCAACTCAGCGACTTCGCGCCCAAGGCGAAACGCGTGATCCTCCTCTGGCAGGGCGGCGCACCGTCGCAGGTGGACTTGTTCGACTACAAGCCGAACCTCGAAAAACTCCGGCTTCAGGAACTGCCGGAGTCCGTTAGGAAGAACACCCGGCTTTCCACCATGACCGCGGGCCAGAAGGGATACCCGATCCTACCCGCCCTCAAGCCGTTCCGCCAATACGGCAGCAGCGGCCGTTGGTTGTCGGAGTTCATCCCGCACATCGGCAGCATCGCGGATGATGTGTGTTTCATCCACTCGATGCACACCGAGGCGGTGAATCACGCGCCGGGAGTCACCTTTTTGCTAACGGGCAGTCAGATTCCCGGCAGGCCGAGCCTCGGTGCTTGGGCGAGTTACGGGCTCGGCAGCCTGACCAACGAGCTCCCCGCCTTCGTGGTCATGACTTCCTCCGATCGCGAAAAAACCTGCGGGCAGTTGTTCTTCGATCATTATTGGGGCAGCGGCTTCATCCCTTCAAAACACCAAGGCGTGCGCTTCCGCGGCGATGGCGACCCGGTGCTTTACCTGACCAATCCGGACGGCATGTCGCGCCCCTTGCGGCGCTCGCTCCTCGATGATCTGGCAGAACTCAACCATCATCATCTCAACGATTTCGGGGATCCGGAAATCGACACCCGCATCACCCAATATGAAATGGCCTACCGCATGCAAGCCAGCGTGCCGGAGTTGACTAACATCACCGGCGAGTCGAAAGCCGTGCTCGATCTTTATGGGCCGGACGTGCATCGCAGCGGTTCCTACGCGCGCAACTGCCTGCTGGCCCGCCGCCTCATCGAGCGCGGCACCCGCTTCGTCCAGATCATGCACTCGGGCTGGGACCAACACACCAATCTTCCCACCCAGTTGGAAAAACAATGCATGGACACCGATCAACCATCCGCAGGACTGGTGAAGGATCTGAAATTGCGCGGTTTGTTGGAAGACACCGTGGTCATCTGGGCGAGTGAGTTCGGCAGGACCGTCTTCGTGCAGGGCGATGTGACCAAGCCCAACCACGGACGCGATCACTTTGGCGCTTGCTATACCATGTGGGCAGCGGGTGGCGGTTTCAAACCCGGCCACGCCTATGGCCAGACGGATGAGTTTTGTTACGGCATCACCAAGGACCCGGTGGGAGTTCACGATTTCCAGGCAACCCTCTTGCACCAACTGGGCCTCGACCACGAGAAGCTCACCTTCCGCTATCAGGGCCGCAATTTCCGACTCACCGACGTGCACGGTCAGTTGATGAAAGGCCTCTTGGTATGAACCGGGTGATGGCCAATCCATCTGACGCCATGGCAGTGGCGAACTCTGATTCCCTTGTGAAACCTCACACACTATCCCCCTGTTTGTTGAAAGCAGTCCTTGTCATTTCATCGCTTTTTGCCGCAGCAGGCCTCGTGCGAGCTGCCGACCCGCTGGCAGCCGGATTTTCCGAGCCACCGCGAGATTCGCGGCTTGGGACGTGATTTCAATGGATCGGCGGCAAGGTCGCCACGCTCGGTCGCGAGCGCGGGATGAAACTCTCCTTTGAATCCGGCCCGGGCGATGTCCCGACGGGCGACATCCTGCAATATTCCGGCAAGGCGGACATCCCGGCGTGCTTTGGTATCTCGGCGATGACCTCGATCACAAACCGCGCCAAGAGCCGATTTTCCCTGAAGGTATCAAGTTCGACTGTCTAAATTCGGATGCATTCATTCACCGCATCCAAACATCGAACCACAAGCTGACGACCCCGGAGGGAGTCACGTGAAAAGCCCCCGATCTGCCGGAATTCCCGCCGCAGTCCGGCCTCGTCGGACCGATGCAGCTTCAAGCCGGACGCCTTGTCGAGCAGGCCTGCTGAAATGCCGAGACCCGGTTCCACAAGGCGAAGGCCTGCAAAAATCCCGCATACACGGGATGATTTACCGTCGTCTCGTTGTGTAGTTTCGCAGGGTAGGGCTGACTCATACCCATCCGCCCGACGCCACCGCTTCCCGAAACCCCTGAAACCCAGACTCGTGAAAAACCGTTTCCAGCCACTCTTCCATATCGTAGCGACCCTCGCCCTCGCAGCCCCCGCTCAAGCGCTCTCCTTCTACTGGGACGGCACCGATACCGCAGCTGACGCCGACGGTGGAAGTGGCACCTGGGATTCACTTCTGATCAACTGGGACGACGCTGCCACAGGTGGCGCCTCCGTCGCCTGGCCGACCACGGGGACCGACAACGACGCAGTCTTCGGCGGCACCGCCGGCACCGTCATCGTCGATGCAGGCGGTGTGACCGCCAATGACCTGACCTTCAACACCGCCGGATACATCATCCAAGATGGCCAAATCACCCTCAACGGCACCACACCCACGATCACCAATGCGGTCGATGCCACGATCCACTCGATCCTCGACGGTAGCGCAGGCCTTACCAAGACCGGCGCGGGAATTCTCACTCTCGGAGGCGCGAACCTATACGCCGGAACCACTGCGATCAATGCAGGAACACTGCACATCACCCATGCCAGCGCTTTAGGAAACTCCGCCGTCGGCACCACAGTTTCATCAGGAGCCACGCTAGCACTCAGCGAGGGGCTTTCCGTCGGGGCCGAAACACTGAATTTGAACGGAACCGGTGTCGGTGGACTGGGTACCATCCGGAGCATTTCGGGCACCAACTCCATGTCGGGAGCCGTGACCTTGGCCGGGGCAACCCGTATCGGCGTCGAGGCGAATACACTCGAAATATCGGGTGCGTTTAGCGGCACGCAGGCATTGAACGCTGTGGGAGCCGGTAAGTTGATCCTCAGTGGGGGTGGCACATTCGGTCAAGTGATCGTTGGAAACTCGGCGGTAGCGAGTGGCGGCCATTTGGAGTGGAAAAGCGGAACGGGCACCGCTGCCGGCACTTACTTTGGCGTCGGCGATAATGTTAGCGCCCAATTCACCATGAGCGGCGGGAGCCTGACTGTTTCCCCAACGACCTCGCTTTTTGTCGGGTCGAATTCCACCTCCAGCGTGACGGGAACCATGAACGTCACGGGAGGAACCTTCACAATGGGGAACAACCTCGCCATCTACGTTGGCGGAGGCGGCTACAATGGAAACGTCAGCGGTAACGGCATCCTCAATATCAGCAATGGCACCTTCAGCACCGGCACCACAACCGGGACATTTAGGATGGGTGCCAATGCCACAAGCCAAGCCGGCAACGGCGAAATCAATCTTTCTGGAACCGGTATTCTGGAAACCGCCCGCTCGATCACCAAAGGAGCGCGGGGCACGGCCACCGTAAATTTCGACGGCGGCACCTACAAACTGAGGGCAACCCAAGCGACGATGTTCGGAACCGGAGTCGTCACGAACGTAAAGGCCGGAGGCGCGGTCATTGATACGAACGCCTTCGACGGAACGATCGGCGTAGTTCTTGCCGCTGGCACTCCGTCCGGGGGAATCACCAAACAGGGCGCTGGCGTTCTTACCCTCAACGCCGCCAACACCTACTCTGGCGGCACAATCATTACTGCGGGCACGCTCGCCCTTGGCAATGCCGGAGCTCTTGGCAGCACCGGCACCATCACCATGAACGGTGGCACGCTGCGTTTCTCTGCGACCAACACCGGCGATTACTCTTCGCGAATCCTCCTTGCGGATGCCAAAACAGCAACGATCGACACCAACGGCCAGAATGTCACCTTTGCCAGTGCTTTGCAAGTCGGCACGCTGAAGACTGCTACACTCAGCAAGTCGGGGACCGGCACGCTCACACTCGGCGCGGCAAACACCCACACGGGTGGCACCTCCATCGCTGGATCAAGCGGTGTGGTCAGCGCCATCCGGATCTCCAATGGCTCTGCTCTTGGCACGGGCACACTGACGATCGGCAGTGGCGGTAATTTAGATCAGTCACGCCTCGAACTCACCGGAGGAATTGCCGTTTCAAATGCAGTCGCGGCAATGACTTCAAGAAACAATTTCATTCCCTCGATTCTCAATGTTTCGGGGAACAACTCGATGAGTGGCAATTTGTCGAGTGGTGGTGGGGGAAGTCGGATCACCTTCCAGTCAGATAGCGACAGGCTCACACTATCAGGATCAGTGGGTGTCAGAAATCCGGTCTTCACTGGTAGCGGCGATTTTCTTGTCAGCGGCAACATCACTTCGCCTTCAACCTACCAAACTCTCACCAAAGAAGGAGCTGGAACTTTGATTCTATCCGGCGCAAGCAACGCGACGGCAGCTTCGACCACCATCACCGCAGGTGCGCTTCAAATCGGCAACGGTGGAACCTCCGGCACGCTTGGCAGTGCCGCAGTCACCAACAACGCATCCCTTATCTTCAACCGTTCGGACTCATTCAGCGTCACCAATACGATCTCCGGCTCCGGAGCACTAACGAAGCAGGGTGCAGGAACTCTTACACTGGGCGGAACCAATGCCTACACCGGCGTGACCACCCTCAGCGCCGGAACGATCTCCGTCGCGGAGCTAGGTGACGGCGGTGTTTCAGGCAATCTCGGAGCCGCACCGGTCGCCGCTTCGAACCTCGTCTTCGGTGGTGGAACCTTGCAAATTTCTGCCGCCGGGACCGCCAGTTCGAATCGTGGCTTCTCCATCAACGACGCAAGCACCGGGACATTCAATGTCTCCAATTCCGCTGGCGCACTCACTCTCACAGGTTCGGTCCCCACGACGACCGGGGTCCTTTACAAAACCGGAGTGGGCTCGCTGACCTTGGATCCGGGTGAGGCTTCCCAGTCGCTGGGCGCGCTCTCTGCGAACGGAGGCGAATTGATCCTTAAATCCGGCACCTACGCCACCACCGCAAAGGACTCGGGCCAGAATGCATACAATATCGGAGCAGGAGCGCGCGGAGGCATCTTGACCATCGATGGAGCAACCCTCAACGTGGATGGCCCCAACAATCTCAAAATTGCTGCTGCCGCCAATGGCAGTCTGAACATCAAGAGCGGCACAGTAACAAGCAACGATCTGGTCATTGGCCACAATGGAATTGGCTCTGCATCCCAGTCAGGCGGATCGGTGACGGTGACTAACGTGTATCACCAAGACGGTGGTGTCGGGAGCACTTACACCCTCTCGGGCGGCGATCTCACCGCGAGGAGGATTTATAACAATACGGCCGGTGCCCACGATTTTACCCTCAACCTCAACGGCGGCACTCTCAAGTCCGCGAGCGGCACCACAAACCTTATTGATAGCAACAACACTGGATCCCAAGTCTCAGTGCTATTGGGAGCCGGCAACACCATCATCGATACAACAGCTTCGAACGCTTCCATTGTCCGGCCCATGGCAGACATGCCGTCGGTGGCAGGAACCTTCACCAAAGCGGGCGCGAACACCCTCACTCTCACAGCTAACAACACCTACACCGGCGCGACCCGCATCACCGGCGGCACGCTGGCACTGACAGGCGACGGCTCGATCGCTTCCTCCTCGATCATCGTCGGGGCCAACACGACCCTTGATGTCTCCGACGTGACGGGCGGCTTCTCGTTGTCGAGTGCGCAGACGCTCAGTGGCCCTGGCTCGGTGACGGGGGCCATGGAGGTTTCCGGCACGCTCTCGCCTGGCAGCAGTCCCGGAACGCTCACCACCGGCACCCAAACTTGGTTGAACGGAGGAAATTACAACTGGCAGGTCTTGGATGCCGCTGGCGTGGCGGGAGGGGGCTATGACACCATCGCCATCACGGGGACGCTCGACCTCAGCAGCCTCACCGCCGGTGGCTTCGGCATCAATCTCTGGAGCCTTGCCTCCACCGGACCGGACGTGAATGGCAACGCGCTGAATTTCGTTGCAACCAACAACTACAGTTGGACGCTCGCCTCGGCCTCGACCGAGATCACCGGGTTTGACGCTGCGAATTTCTTCATCAACGTCGGCGCGAACAATGGCACCGCTGGATTTGGCAACGCACTCGATGACGGTGCTTTCTCCGTAACCCAGAGCGGCAATAACCTCATGCTCAATTTCACCGCAGTCCCCGAGCCATCCGCGAGCCTACTCGGCGGCCTCGGCCTGCTCGCCCTGCTCCGCCGCCGCCGTTGATTTATTTCCATCATCGTCCACTTTAAACAGCCCTAAGAATCCAAAAATCCATGAAAACCCG
>JBEGOB010000418.1:0-10462 GCA_041182265.1 Verrucomicrobiota bacterium
CATGGAAGGCTTTGGCGGAGTCGTATTCGCTGTTAGTCCCAGGGAAAGATGGGATGAGCACCTTGGGATTGTGGATGGAATGCGACCGATTGCGAATTTGGAACCGTTTGGAATCCACATCCAGAATCTGAGCTCCGTGATTCTCAATTTGCGCCGCTTGAGTGGGATAAATTGGTTCAAGAGTTGCCTCCCATGTGGCTTGAAGTTCGTTGAGAGAGTGTGTCTCGCTGTTGAGGGCAAGCGTTCCGGTAGCTGTTGTTAGGCCGATTTTTGATGCGTTGAGTTCAGCGGGTAGCGGTTCAACATGTTCGATCAAGAATGTGAAATAACGCTCGCGTGCGAGATCGAGCTTCGTGTTGATCTCCGCGCCGATGTGATTTCCAAACGCCATTTTGGCCAAAGCTGCGGCGATGCCGGCTTGCCCGATATGGTGGAGAGCGAGGATTTTTCCTTCGACATTCAGCGCGTGTAGCGTGGTGGCGGCCTGTTTGAGTTGTGTGAAATCGGGAAGGTGATCTGCGTCGCGGGAAATTTCTATCAAGGAGACCGTGGATCCCGCTTGTTTGAATTCCGGCGAAATGGCGAGACTGGCTTTGCCTGGTGCGAGCGCGAAAGAAACGAGCGTTGGCGGGACATCAAGTTCATTGAAGGATCCGGACATCGAGTCCTTGCCACCGATTGCAGCGAGGCGGAGCGCATGTTGTGCATGGAAGGCTCCTAACAGTGCTGCGAAAGGAAGTCCCCAGCGTTTCGGGTCATTGCCGAGGCGTGGGAAATACTCCTGAAGCGTGAGACGGATATCGGATAGACGTGCGCCGGCGGAAACGGCTTTGCAGACGGATTCCGTGACGGCATAGAGTGCGCCGTGGAAGGGCGACCATGAGGAAATCTCCGGATTGAAGCCCCAACTCATGAATGTGGCGACGTCGGTATCTCCTTCTAGCAGCGGAAGTTTGGCCACCATTGCATCGGGTGGGGTGACTTGGTTTTTACCTCCGAATGGCCAGAGCACCGTGCCCGCGCCGACCGAGCCGTCGAACATTTCGCCAAGGCCTTTCTGTGAGCAGATGTTAATTTCTGCTAGGCGTGAGGGTAGCGATGTTGTGGCGCTTTCCAAGAAAGGGTTCGCGGAAGATGTGCCGGTTACGTGGATGCTCGCGGTTTGTTGGACGCCGTTGGTATCGAGGAAGGCGCGGCTGAGATTGACGATGGTTTTGCCACGCCAGGTCATGATGAGGCGACCGCTGTCGGTGACGTTGGCGACGTGTTTGCACTCGAGGTTTTCCTTGTCAGACTCACGGATGAAATAGTCGATTTCCGAGGGATCGACGCAGACGGCCATGCGTTCCTGAGATTCGGAAATGGCGAGTTCTGTGCCGTCGAGGCCGTCGTATTTTTTAGAGACCGCGTCTAGGTTGATTTCTAAGGATGGTGCGATTTCACCGATCGCGACGGAGATGCCGCCAGCACCGAAGTCGTTGCAAATCTTGATCTTGCGAGTGAGTTCGGGGTTGCGGAAGAGGCGTTGGATTTTGCGTTCGGTGGGAGCGTCGCCCTTTTGGACTTCTGCGGAGTTTTCGAGCGCGGTGTCGGTGTGTTCCTTGGATGAGCCGGTTGCGCCGCCGACGCCGTCGCGACCAGTGCGCCCGCCGATGAGTAGGATGACATCGCCCGGAGCAGGTGAACCACGGAACACGTGAGAGCGCGGGACGGCGGAAACGACAGCACCGATTTCCATGCGCTTGGCGACGTAGCCGGGGTGGTAGATTTCCGCGACTTGGCCGGTTGCGAGGCCGATCTGGTTGCCGTAGGAGGAATAGCCGCGGGCGGCGACTTGGCAGATTTTTTTCTGGGGAAGCTTGCCTGGTAGCGTTTCGGAAAATGGCGTGCGTGGATCGCCCGCGCCAGTGACGCGCATCGCTTGATAGACGTAGGAGCGGCCTGAAAGTGGATCGCGGATGCAGCCACCGAGGCAGGTTGCGGCGCCGCCAAAGGGCTCAATTTCGGTGGGGTGGTTGTGCGTCTCGTTTTTGAACATGATGAGCCACTCTTCTTCAGGGCGGCCATCGATCGCGACGGGGACGACAATGGAGGCGGCGTTGACTTCCTCGGACACTTCGAGGTTATCGAGTTCGCCGGATTTTTTCAGCTCGCGCATGCCGATGAGGGCGATGTCCATGAGCGTGACGGGCTTGTCTTCGCGACCGAGTGCGCGCCGAGTTTCCTGATAAGTTTGCCATGCGCGTTGGACAGGTTCGGTGCCTGGATCGAAGGTGACCGCGTCGATTTTTGTGAGGAAAGTGGTGTGGCGGCAGTGGTCGGACCAGTAGGTGTCGAGCATGCGGAGTTCCGTGAGGCTAGGGTCGCGCTTCTCCTCGTCGCGGAAATAATTTTGGCAGAAAACGACATCCTCGGTGGACATGGCGAGGCCGAGATCGGCGCGGAGGCTTGCGGGATTCTGACTTGCAAAGCCATGGAGGATTGCCACGTCTGCTGGAGTCGAGGGGTCTTGGCGCTTGGAGATCGCCAAGACGGGGACTTCATGCGAATCGACCGCATTGATGACGAAATTTTTGATGCGAGCGATTTCGTCAGGGGACAGGACTCCGGCAAGGATGATGACCTTGGCGGAAAAGACGGATGGACGTTCCTTGCCGGTCAGGATTTGGACGCACTGCGCGGCGGAATCGGCGCGTTGGTCGAACTGGCCGGGAAGGAATTCGATGGCGAAGGCAGTCTCATTTTCCGCGATGTTGAGAGTTTCCGAAATGGAGTCCACTTGGGGTTCGGAAAGAATGAGGCGTGCGGCGGATGCGAATTCATCGTCTGTAAGGCCCTCGATGTCATAGCGTTGGACGATGCGGGTCGCCTTGAGGCCGGGAAGGACGAGCGACTCGTGGAGATCGTGCAGAAGGTGACGGGCCTCGGCGTTATGGCCGGCTTTTTTTTCGACGAAAATGCGATTCATGGGAGAGTGGAGCGACAGAGCTTTGGAAAGCGCTGGATGCTATTCCGCCGGACCGTGAGCGCAAGCGGAATGGGGAATTTGCGCAAACGATGGAGCGATCACGCCGCGCGGAGGAGGTGGCGAGGCGTGATCAAGAGGGGCCTGGCAGGAATTTGATTCACAAAGAGCGGCTAAGCGCTTTTTGGTGCAGCCGGTCTAACTCGGCTTCTGAGATGAGAGTCGGATCTGGATAGTCGAAAATTTCGCCTTCAAAATTCCTCAACGTGACGTGGCCGGGCGAGGTATCGACGAGGTAATTCGGGTTAATCGGGATTTTTCCGCCGCCGCCGGGGCCGTCGATCACGAATTGTGGGATCGCGTAGCCGGTGGTGTGGCCGCGGAGACCTTCGATGACAGCGACGCCCTCAGCCACGGAAGTTCGGAGGTGGGACGAGCCGGTAATGAGGTCGCATTGGTAGAGGTAATACGGCCGGACACGGCACATTAAGAGCTTGTGGACCAAAGCCTTCTGAACTTCCACCGAGTCATTGACACCACGCAGGAGGACGCTTTGGTTGCCGAGAGGGATGCCGGCATCGGCAAGGCGGGCGAGCGCATCGCGGACTTCTGAGGTGAGTTCGCGCGGGTGGTTTGTGTGGATTGAGATAAAAAGCGGGTGATGCTTTTTCAGCATCGTGCAGAGTTCCGGCGTGATGCGCTGAGGTAAGAAAATCGGGATGCGTGAGCCGATGCGCAGAAATTGGAGGTGCTTGATGCTGCGCAAGCGTGTCAAAATTTTATCCAAACGGTCGTCCGAGAAGAGCAGGGGATCACCGCCGGAAAGGAGGACGTCCCGAATTTCTGTGTGTTCCTCCAGATACTTGAATGCGGGTTCCCATTGAGTTTCAAGGTGTTGCTCGCCAACTCCGGAAACGACGCGGGAGCGTGTGCAGTAGCGGCAGTAGGACGCGCAGCGGTCCGTCACAAGGAACAGGACGCGATCCGGGTAGCGATGAACGAGGCCGGGGACTGGCATGTGAGAGTCCTCGCCGCAGGGGTCGGCCATTTCCTCCGGGGCATTCCAGCCTTCCTCGATCCGTGGAATCACTTGGCGACGGATTGGACAGTTTGGGTCATCCCGATCCACGAGATTGAAAAAATGCGGGGTGATGGACATCGCCAGCTTGTTGCCCGCCAGTAGGACTCCGGCGCGTTCCTCGTCAGTCAGATTCAGTCGCAAGTCGAGATCAGCCAGTGAATCCACTCGGTTGCGGAGTTGCCAGCGGTGATCATTCCACTGTTCCGCAGGCTCGTCCGACCAGTAGCCGGGGGCGTGAGAGATGAAATCTGGGTCGAGGTCAGAGGGGCGCATGAGGGCAAAAAGAAGGAGCTTTCAGGGAGAGAATCAATCTCGTGGCGTGTATCAGAGAGTTTGGATCGCTTCGGAAAATCTGCAACCGGGAATCTTTGGCACGTTGGAATTCAGTTATTTCGTGGCGCAGCGGCGGATCAGTTCTATCAGCCGTCCACTGGCGGCGGCGACCTTTGCGGCATCCGGAGTCTGGTCGTCATTCCCACCCGCAGGGATTGGGCTGCGCGTGGCGATGCGGACGGCGGGCAGGCCGATTTCAAAGAGGGCACTTGCAAGATCTCGGCCGTCACTGAGATGGAGTGCCTCTGATCCGTAGATTTTTCCAAGTCCTGTCACGTTTTCAAGCGGCTTGGCAGCAGTGTCTTGCGAGCTTAGCCAGAGTTCCTCGCCAGCTCCCATGGCTTCCACGCAAAGAATCGCGGCAGGCGGTGCGGACGCTTTGGCGAGTTGGCTAAATCGTGCTGCGGTCTCGGCGGTTGGGGATTTTGAATCATTCACATGGGGTAGGAAAATGAAATGAATGGGCGAGTCTGGTTGGTCTCCGGCGAGTGCTTGTGCCGCGGCGACGGTGGCTGCCAAGCCACTCGCGTTCGCCTCGCCGCCGCGCGATCCGGCGGGGCTATCGTATGAACAAATTACCCAAACTGCAGGCGCCAATGCAGATTTTCCGGTGATGCTGACTTGGAGGATCGGGAAATCCGCGGGGCCGCGCGTGCGGCGGACTGCGTAGCCTGTGTTGGATGGTCCCAGCAAGCCCTCGATCATCGAGGCCGCCCGGGAAAGTCCCTCGGTGGCGGCGGCTGAGGAGAGATTGCGCTCGCCGATCACCTCGACGACTTTTCGCAAATCATCTTGCAGCAGCGGAATCGATACGGCTTTGGCGAAGCGTGCTTGCTCGACGAGAGCCTCCTTGCGCTCAAGATGGAAATAATACCAGAGCGCGGCTGCTCCAGAGCCTAGCAACCAGACGGGGAGTAAAACGAGAAGGACGGTCATCCATCGCGGGCGGCGTGGTGCAGTTTGGCTCATGATTCAATGAGGTTTATCGATTTCCGACTCATCTTCGTCTGCCTCCACCTCGATTTCTTTGCGCAAACGTTGGGAAAGCCAGGGGCGCACGGCCATTCCGTAGATCAAATACGCGCTGAATAAGACCACCGGCATGATGAAACGAAATTGGACGGTGATGAATAAAAGCAGCAGTGCGATGACGATAGCGCCCAGTGTCCCACGCGTGCCCCAGCCGATTTTCTTAAAGCTTGGATAGCGTATGTCGCTGATCATCAATAGTGAGAGTCCCAGCATGGCACCTGCGAGAATGTATTTCCACAAGCCGAGTTCGTGGTCGTTTTGATAGAGGTCGATAACGAGGAAAGTGATGGAAGCGATGAAACCTGCGGCCATTGGGATAGGTAGGCCGCGAAAATCCGTGGAAGCGCCTGGTTTTTTCGGTATCCAAGCCAAGCAGTTGAAGCGTGCAAGCCGCATGGCTCCGCATACCAGATAGATCAGGGCGATCGCCCAACCGATGTTGCCCAGCGGAAAAAGCACCGCTTTGGACAGCAGCATCGCCGGAGCCATCCCGAAAGAAATGATGTCTGCGAGTGAGTCAAACTCCTGTCCGAAGGGGGATTCTTGGCCACCCAGACGGGCGAGGCGTCCGTCCAAAAGATCGAACAAACAGGAGCCGAAAATCAGCAAAATCGCGTATTCGTAGTATTGCTTAACCTGCCCGTAATATTCCTTTTCGGGCACCTTCACATTTCCCACCTCCACCAGACCCTTGAAAATCATGAGCACTGCGAAAAATCCGCAGGCCAGATTGCAAGCCGTCATTAGATTGGGCAAAAAGTAAATTTTCGGTTCGTCAGGATCTCGTTCCCTCGCCATGTCCGGAGCTTATTTCACGGATTGCGCATGGAAAACAGTGAAAATGTTCTGAAACGCATGAAGCTGCGTTGCTCCCCTCTGGGGCATGATTGTCCTGTCGTCTGAGAATATCGCGAATTCCCCGCAAAATCTTGTTTGCCCGATCCGAAAATGCCGGCTGTCCCTCGTGGTTGCTAATTTCTAAGTGGCCGCGGCCCTCGGAGTGTCTGTGGCGGAAGATTCGTTTATTGCGTCAACGTTTAGGGAAAGCCGTTCATTCGGGGACATTGCGACGACTGCGCGGTGCAATGTGTTTTCCCTCACTAGCAGTATTGCGCGGGCAAGGAGAAATGCGGAGTGTTTCGAAGAAATCGTGAGAATAGTAACCCGAGTGTCCCTGTGTTTTGCCCTGTTTGTTGGATGGCAAATGGTGGTTTGGCGGGCTCATGCTGAAGTCGAGGTGTTGACGCGAGTTGCGCAGATCCGTTCCTTATCACGAGATGAGGCGGCGAAGGAAATTCCTGTGCGCTTGCGCGGCGTTGTGACTTGGCAGGATTCGGGGGCGGAACCTGCGTTTTTCATTCATGATGGTGATTGGAATGTATGGGTCGGACGCTCCATTGCGGTGGATCGGGGAATCTGGCAGGGCGGGCAGCCTCGCGCGGAGGATAGCGAGGTGGGTGCCTTGGTGGAGATCGAGGGGGTGACTGATACTGGAGGCTACGCGCCATGCGTGCTGCCTTTGCGGTTCAAGCGCATCGGTTCTGGTGTCTTGCCGGAAGCGAAACGCATGCCGCTGGAGCGCTTGCTTTCTGGAAGCGAGGACGGCCAGCGGGTGGAGGTAGAGGGCGTGGTGCAGGATGTTTCTCCTCCAGATGAGTTTGGTGATTCTAAGGTGATGCTGATGATCGATGGGCATCCATGCTTGGTGGCGTCGGAATACGGCGTGGAACTGGATGCCGCGAAGCTTGTTGATGCTCGGGTGCGGGTGCGCGGTTTGCTCGTGCCGTTGCCGAATTTGCGGGCTGAAGTTGCCGGTTTACGGATGGTCGTGATGGGTGCGGGTGATTTTGAAGTTCTCGAAATTCCGCCTGCGGATCCGTTTCTAGCTCCCAAAGTGGAACTCAATCGCTTGTTGCCATTTTCACCAACGGCGAGCCCGTTTCATCGCAAAGTGACGGAAGGTGTGGTGATTATGGCGGTGCCCGGCGAGTTCTTTTTCCTCCAGGATGGTGAGCGTAGTGTGCGTGTGCAGTCGGGGGCGGTGGATGTGCGGCCCGGTGATCGGTTGGAGGTGGCGGGATTCGTCGATACTTCGCGGACGCTTGCGGAGTTGACGGGTGCGATCGTGCGGAAACTCGGTGGCATCGAGCCGCCGCCAGCGATCGATGTAACGGTGGATCACATTTTGCATCCGGATTTTCGCAGTGTGTTCGAGAAAGTGGCGGATGCGGATTTTAGCGGTCGGCTCGTGCGATTACCGGGTAAGCTGGTGAGGATTGAGCGGAGGGAAATGGATCAGCGGCCGGCATTGCTTATTGCGTCTGACGACTATGTTTTTCCAGCGTTTCTGCCCGCTTCTGGATTGAAGATGCCGGAGAACTGGGTGGAGGGAGCTGAGCTGGAACTCACTGGCGTGCCTGAACTGGATTTTAAGGAGGATGCGACGACGCAAGGCTCCATTTCGATTAGTGGTTTCCGGCTATGGCTGCGATCGGCACAAGATGTCCGCGTGCTTTCGGTTCCTTCGTGGTGGACACCGCAACGCCTCAGCATGGCCTTGTTAGGTGTGCTTGCTGTGCTGGTGCTGGCAATGGTGTGGAATTTTGCGCTACGGCGGCTTTTGCTGAAACGCAGTCTGTTGCTTGAAGAAGTGATGCGTGAACATCGCGACTCCGAGTTGGAGTTTCAAGGTGCGCAACAAGAGCGGCGACGACTGGCAAGTGATTTGCATGACGGTCTCCAACAGTTGATGGCGGGTGCGGCTTACCGGGTGGAGGCCGCTGTCGCGCACCTCGGGGAAATCCCGGCGGTGGTTGAGGAACAACTCACGGCAGCGCGCCGCGCACTGGTGCGCTCGCAGGCGGGTCTGCGAGAGGCATTGTGGGGTTTGCAGCACATGGAGGAGGATGCGGATGATTTCGTCGCACTTTTGCGTCATGCGGTCGGGACCGTCGAGCACTGGCCCGCGGGGGCGGTTGCTGTGACTGGTCTTGGCGAGCCGTTTCCCGTATCGCGTAAGGTGATGGGGAGTTTGCTTCTGCTCATGCAGGAAACGGTTGGAAACGCTTTTAAACATGGTGGGGCGAAGCGAGTTCGTGTTTCCCTGAACTACAACGCCGAGTTTCTTGAAATGCGGATTGATGACAACGGCAGCGGTTTTTCCCCGGATCAGGCACCCGGTCCCAAGGCAGGGCATTTCGGCCTAGAGTCTATCCGACTTCGGATGAAGTGGCTGGGAGGAAGTGTTGGGATCCGAAGCTCGCCGGGAGAGGGAACCTCAGTCACCTGCAGCGTGCCGAAACTGCTAGCGCTCGCCGCCGATTCCCCCGGGAATGCCGGAGACGCTCCAAATGAGTGGAAGGACTGAGCTGAAACCACTGTATCTGTTTCATTCATCAATCTATTCAATCACCATGACTCCAGAACAAGCTCTGCGATTGCTTATCATCGACGATCATGCGGTTGTTCGAGAGGGATTGGAGGCGATGCTCGGGGCTGACCCTAATTTTGGACGTATTGCAACCGCCGCCTCCACCGAAGAAGCGTTGCCAATTTGCGAGAGCCTCCGTCCGTGTGTTGTGCTGTTGGATCTGCGCATGCCAGGCAGCGATGGCTTCAACGCGCTTGAAATTATCCAACAACGTTGGCCGGAAATTCGGGTGCTGGTCCTATCAGCCAGTGCCACGGCGGCAGAGGTGAAGCTCGCCCGCAGGAGCGGCGCGGCTGGATACCTCAGTAAATCTGCGGATCGCGCGACACTGTTGGAGGCCATCCAGACCGTCGCTGCGGGAGGGCTCGTTTTCTCGCAGGATCCCGACCCTTGTCCGAGTTCCTGCGCGGCCCTGAGCGCCCGCGAACTGGAGGTTCTCCGGCACCTCGGACGCGGTCTTTCGCGGGAAGAACTCGGCCAAGCACTCGGCATCAGCGCGGAAACTGTGAAGAGCCACATCAAGGCGATTTTCCAGAAACTCGGAGTCGCCGACCGCGCGGAAGCCATCGCTCGCGCCTACGAACTCGGCTTGCTGAGCGCGGAACGGTAGAAACTTCGGCGAGAAGAATCCCGGGTGCGGCGGCGATTCTGCAATTGGCCAGGTGTTCTCTTGGTGATTCCCATCCTGACGGAAGAAATCCCCCCTGCGGGGGATAGGCAGATTCGCGGATTTTTCTATGGTCGGTGATTCATAGCACCAGACGCTTGGTGCCGGATGTTTCTTTTTAAGACCCAGACTCACCCAATCCGAACGCCCGTGAAATCCAAACCCAATCTCTTTGCGCGTGTCTCACCCGTCCTCGCCGCTATTGCAATGCTGGCCAGCGTCCAATCGCTCCAAGCAGCATCGCTCACTTGGGATACCACCTCCGGCGATAGTTCTAAGATCAGCGCCGGTGGAGGTATATGTAATCTCACCACAGGCAATCTGGTTTGGAACAAGGCTGGCGCGAATCCCAACTTGGCATGGACGCAGACCACCACCACCACGCCACTTCAGATTGCCACCTTCGCCCGCACCAACACAGGCACCAATGCGTTTACGCCTGGAAACTTTGATCTCGTTCTCGCCTCGATGGCTGGAACTCAAATCGTCAACTTCGGTGCATATGCGGGTTCCGGATTTACCACAATCAATCCCAGAGGTCTGGCAGGTGGTCTATCGGCCATGGGTGACGCTTCTAATAGAATTATGACCGTGATTCCTGAGCCCAGTACGAACCAGCTGCCCGGTAGTCTCGGCACATTGCTCCCTTTAGGCCGACGCTGTTGAATCCCGATCGTCGTCTCAATTTCTAACCCATAGTCCAAAAAACAAACCAAAATCCATGAAGCTCAAATCAAAAATCACGCGGCACCTTGCCCTCGTTTCCGCCATTGCCTTCAACGCCTCCGCCTACGCCGCAAACCTCACTTGGGACACTGTCACCGGTGACGGAGCCGCCATCACCGCCGGCGGGGGAAATTGGGATACCTCCACGGTCACCTGGGGCAATGCTGCAGCATTGCCCCAGGTGACCGTGGAGGTATCCCAATTTCCCCCGCCGGCGGTGATGGCGGC
>JBEGOB010000419.1:0-3218 GCA_041182265.1 Verrucomicrobiota bacterium
CCGTAATGAGTCCCAAAAACGATTATCTCCGCCCCTAGAGTGTCCCGCAAGTGATCGGCAAGATCTTCTTGGAAAACAGGATTAGGGGCGTTCTTGATTGCCGAAGTGATATCCTCGACCATTACCATGGCTTTCGACTTGATGGTGATTTTGTAGACATCCTGCAAGTTGCCATTGGGGCATGATGCTCTGTGTGACAGGCGATAGATATTCTTAGTTCAAATTGTGGGTGGTTGTGGTCGTGTGAGTGGTAACTGGCAAGCTCAGCCGTGCGTGTGGGATCTCGGAACCATCCTGTTCCATCGCATGATTCCGCTCCTGCGTTTTCGGCCATCAGTAGTAGTCGCAGCGAGTTGACTCTGCCAACATGCACGCGAGGAAATGATGATGTCCACATTGGCAGACTCCTCCATTTCCAGCTTGTGGAGCCGCCGATAAAGACGACCGAGCACTCTGCCGGAACATCGACTGGAATCATGCCGTCTTGGACTGCCATGGCGAGCGGCACACCGAATGCCTGCAATGCTGGAGCGTGTTGGTCCCATCTGCGCAATGTTTCGTCTCGGTCGCCAACCCAGTCAGGCACGACAACCCAAAGCGGTTTCCAAGCGGCATATTCGTCAAGGAATCGGTAGAGCGGTTCCTCACTCCATTTTTTCTTAGATTGCCACGCTCCAAAACCGCCGTTGTCGAGCGCCCATGGGATTCCTTGCCTAGGTTCTGAGAGTCGATCCACATTGTGCAGATGCCCCAGTCTGCCGGGATGTTTCCCGAAAAGGAATCCGGCGTCAAATCCCGTGTTGTTCGATGGCATCACCATCATTGGTTGTTCACGGTTCATCATCCAATCCCTTCTGATGTTGCTTGACGGCATATTCAGCATCGCTGACCCACCGGGCAAGCCCGGCCTGATTGAGATACACCCGGTAAATCTCTTCGCCGACCTGTCCGACGTCAGAGTTTAGCAGGGAGAAGTAAAAATAGCTCCCATCATCGCCCCTGACTAATTCGACACCGAGATGCTTGATGGCACGATTGACCTGCGTGATCGACTGTGCCGGGGAGTAGGAACATTTGGTGCGCGGTCTCCCGCCTGCCTTGCCATTGCGGCGGGAGGCTTCTGACTGGGCCTGCGACTGTCTCGAGTGAGCCAGCTTTCCGAGTGCTACTGCTGCTTCGTTTTTCATGGTTTGTTTCATAAGTTTTGGCTGAGAAATTTGGCGCGGATGTCTGCTGGATACCCTTCGTTAAGTTCATCTAGCGTGTATTCGTAATCGTCGAAATCCATGACGGCTTCTACAACGAGAAACCGTTCGTGTCCTCGGCAGACGTTTTCGGGCTTGCCAGTGTCCACACCCCAAGGGTTCCGGTTGCAATCGCAAGACCAATTACCGTCCGCCCACTCAAATGAATGTGTGCCATCGACAGTTATTTTTTCTCCGGTCACTGTGTCGAGTATTGTAGCTATCATGCGTCTGCGCTGAGGTATTGGATCCATTCGCCCCCATTGTATTGGATGAGGTCGAGTCCGAGTGCGGTGCGTGCGTGATCGATGCGTGCCTGCGAGGCATTGTGCATCGCCTGCCAGTAATCGCGGGGCGACGATTGGCGGATGGCGCGGGCGTCAGCGTCGTATGCGCCGACGATGTATTGTCGGCCTTGCTGGGTGATGGAGACGGCATCACGCGCGTCTCGAATTGCTTGGTTTTTGGTCATGGTAGTGTGTGGTGATTGCCGGGGGATCGGACCCCGGCAGGTGAGTGGGTCAGTTGGATTTAAAATCTGGGAACCAGTCGGAGTGAACTTCGCCATCGACCAGAAGTTGGATGGTGTCGATCTCCTCGGCGAAGGTGTTGTTCTCAGCCAGACGGTCCCAATATCCACGGTCAAGGAGAGTCTCTTTGACCCATGCCTTAGCTTCTTTGATGGTCTCAAAGCCATCATGGGTGTGGACGTTGTATCCTTCGGTGTCGAGTGCTTGGACGGTAATTTCTTTGTTCATGGTGTTGTGCGGTGGTGCGAGTTGCGTCGTGCAACTGGGAGGAACATACCCAAGCGATCAGGTTTGCATAGCAAAATCTTCAGAAAAATGATTTTTCCTGATTTTACGGGGGCGAAACGTGTCCTTGACGAGGTTTCCGGCGTCCACTACAACGATTTCAGCCCTAGCTAGGTCAGCGTCCTGCCGCCCAGATGTTTTTCTCGGTTCCATCTGTGTGGCGGGGCGCACATTAGTGTGCTAGTCAAGTTCTCCATTTTGAGTTGCAGCATTACTTTCAGTAATCAACATTCCCCCGACGGCAATTCCGCCGGATAAACCAAACCAATCATGTCAAATCAAGATGAAGTAACTGAAGCCACCTCCAAGCCTCGCAAAAGTCGCGCACGCGAAGCGGTCCTGATTAAAGTAACTGCCGAAAAACTCGCTGAGCTTATTGGCGATTCCGAAATCGGAGTTTCCCGCAAGGAGCTTCGCGCACTGGTGCTGGCGAAGGCATCCAGCGATGTCTTGGCGAACGCTGGACTCTGATCCTGCCGACTGACCGACGTAATCGGTCACCACATCCCCGGTCTTTGCAGTGAGGGTGTCCGTTGTCCGGTGACAGGTTCATTGAGTCTAGACGGTTCAACTCCGAGGATAAGCGACCTGACCAGAGACTGGAGATGTGGTGTATAGGCGGGACTTGTAGCCCGCATGGCTACACGACTGACCGACGTAATCGGTCGCATACAATGGGGATAAAACAGACTGCGGCGGATTGATCACCTCTGCTAGCTGGGTGTAAAAACCTCCCTGCCATTTTCCAAACGTCCCCGACTGTGCTTGCCAGCAGGTTGACGGTTTCCACGTTTTCCGCTATTGCCTCCGTATGGCAAGAGGAGATTCATATCAATTACAGGGGCAGCAGGGCGGAATTGTGTTAAGTAATTCTGACACTGCCACTGGCAACTTCCGGTGGATCCAAGTTATTAACGACACGGTATTTTCAAGCCTTGGCACTACAAACTTGGATAATGATGGCACGCTGCTTGGCCCAACTATTCCAGCAGGAATTGGCATCGGCGGGAAGTTTTCAGAAGTTAGCGTCACCACCGGAACTGTTATCGCATATTACGAATAAATGTCTCAATTCGGGTCAGGAATGAGCGATGCGATTGTCACCGATGGTGACAAGTCGTTCATGGGCGTGAATCAGCGTCTGCAAATAAACGAGCTT
>JBEGOB010000420.1:0-5105 GCA_041182265.1 Verrucomicrobiota bacterium
GACCTATTGCGGAAAGAGCAACCGGTCAATCAGCGTCCGCTGGCAGACGATGAAACCCGCGACAAACAAAGGCTCCCCGATGAGTCGGCACCCGAGTCCGATGCCTTCCGCCGCTCGCTCCTCGCCACTTTGGTCGAGGACCTTCGCAACCGGATTCCACTGCGGCAGTTCGAGATTTTCGAGCGGGTCAAACTCAAACACCAGTCACCCATGTTCGTCGCCGAAGACCTCGGAATGACCCGAGCCATGGTGGACCGCAACATCCACAAAGCCATGACAGCCCTCCGCGACCTCGCCTCCCACGCCGAATACCAACAGGAATTCTACCAATGAACGCATTTGACCTTCTAGCCCGACTGGACAGCGCCGACCTCACCCCCGAGGAAGAAGCCCAGCTCACCCGCGAGCTCGCCGCCGCCTATCACATGGATGAGGCCTCCGCCACCAGCCGCGATGTCCAACGAATTGCCGAGAAAGTGCGGGCGAGGCTAGCCAACCCACCGCTAGGTGCCACGGAATCGACTTCCGACCTTGGAGAAATTTAAAACAGCCTAGCGCAATGAATATCGAAGAGAAAAATGTAGATGATGGCTCTGCGGCGGATCCACAGCGCAAAGTATTGGATTACCTCGCATCCTCAGGAGTCAAACATCATGCATCCATAGTCATGTCTGATCTGAAGACAATGGACTTCAAGAACGAAATTATTCCCATCGATTCAAGTAATCTCAAATTATTGAAGACCGACTTTGTTTTTTGGGCCGTTTCATTGATCGCGATTATCCCGCTTTTTTTAGTAACCCTTAGTGAAACCCAGTCACAGATTACTGGGTTTTGCTTGTTTTTCGCTTCAATTTGGGGTCTTGCATTTAAAAAGTTTATTCTCGCCGAAGATGAAGGATGGATGATTCCCATTGCCTCGCTATTCTTTACCGGGATTGTTGGGATCAATGTTCTTTTGTGGGTCTACGAGCATCTACCGAGATGGTATAACGAGATGCCTGATACCGAAAATCCTTTCGGGATGATTTTAGGTTCGATACTCCACACAGGGATTACCGAGGAACTGTGCAAAATAATTCCAGTGCTACTCTATATCACATGGAAACGGCAAAATGTTAAGGCTTTGACGATCGTCCTAGTAGGCGTTTTCTCGGGTCTGGGTTTTGCTGCTTTTGAAAATATGGATTATGCAGGGAGACAAGTCCTTCAATCCGCCAGACTAACCGTCACCTATGGCGCAATAGGACTTCAAGAAGGCGTGCAGAGTGCCATGGTAAATGTGATGCTCCGCTCCATGTCAGCAGTTTTTGGACATGCTGTTTATTCAGGCATATTCTCCTACTTCATTGCTTTGGCTTTTATTACAGGCAAACGTCGTGGGGCTTTGGCCATTGTTGGTTTATTGTTGGCTGCGACAATCCATGGACTCTATAATTCTTTTTGGGCCATCCAGACCACGATTCCTGCGCTGATCACCGCGGCAGCATTCATGCTCTTTTATGCATACCTCACCAAGCTTCGGTTGATCATTGTCACAAAATCGACAGAGCTTGATCAAGAGCAATGGGCCGCCAAGGCATCAGACTCTCCGGCCTCTATCGAGGCATAAGATATGGAACCATGCCTCACCGATACCAGTCACCTCGTATTACCGCCACCTCGTGAATGAGACTTCCATTATCAGTCGTGATCACATTCTTCGGAGCATCCACCTTTGCAACCGCAGAACAAGCGGGGAAATGCTTCGCCCTTGAGGACTCCATGGTTCAGGTCTTGGATGCCGATCAATACTACGATCTTGCCGAGAAACTTGGCGATTGCGGTGAAGCCGGCCAAAACCATGCCGCCATCCTAATGGCCAATGCCAAAAGGATCGAAACCGAGACCCGCGTCGCAAGCAAGTCGATGCGCCGGGTCATAGTCCTCAAAAACTGGCGCGAGACATTGAACCGCTGGGATGACCTGCAAATCCAACTCGTCTGGATCTGGAGCGAAGGAGGCCTCATGTATTACCACATGCTGTTCCGGAACGATGCAGCAAACGAGGATTTCCTAGCAAGCCTAGCAGATAATTTACCGCTGACCGGAAAACCCCTGACCAAGGAAACGACTGCCAAAATCGACGACCTGTTAAAGATGGCGAACGCGCGACTGGCACAGGTCGAGGCGCAGATCAAACGCAGCGGCTACAAACCGCCCATTTCTATGGCAAGCTTCGCCGGGCGACTGGAAGATGCCCACGCCGCCCTGAAAGCCCAATTCCAATACGCTGGCGATGATGCCGCCACTCAACTCCTCCTCAGCCGTTGCAAGGACCCAACCGAACTGTGGGAGTGAAAACATGAGATCTAGGCCAGCGCCAAGCACCTCAGAGGGTCTGCCCATTCATGCACGAGACTCCATCAGTCAATACCACCAATCAGATTTTTCATACCCTTCCCACTGTCGTCTATTGAGGCGCAAGACGCCTGACGGCAAAGGTTTATTCTAAAGACGAGAACATCGCTTTTCCGACTGGAAAGAGCCTCCGTGATTATGCGCCATGATGGATCAACAGCGATTGAGCCTCCGGAGCGTTTCCCTCGCTTCATTCGCAAAATTCTGGAACTCCGCTGATAGCCGGGAATCCGCCGCGACTCTCTCCCAAAATACGACCGCCCATGCCATGGCTTCCCTCCAATGCTCACGCGCGGCAGGCAAGGGCGGTGCCGGAGCGAAGGTCCGCACGACGATTTCGCCCTGCAAGCTAGGAGCCCACAGCATTGGCAACATGTCGTAGGCGGGAGCCACTTGAAATGGCAGCGTATCTCCCAGCCAGAAAGTGAGGTTGCCGAAGTGCATGTCGGTATTGCCAATGAGTTCGCCAAACGCGTGCAAGCGGCGGACCGCGGACACAGCCTCAGCATCCACCAATCCCTCATGGAATAGTTCCAGAGCAGCTGTCGGCCAGTCCCGCCGTGCAACGCCGGCAACCGCTGCGGCATGCAATGATTCAAGCGAAACCGCACCCCGCCGACCACCCGCACCCACGCGGTCGAAGCGAGGAACTTCCAAAAACCTGCGACCCGCGGCATCTAAGATGTGCGCGCCAGCCGTGGCGAGCCCGTTTTCCGCCAGCACCTCGTGCGCGTGAAACTCGCACAATAACAAATCAGCCCAGCGTCGGCCGGCCGCTTGGTCCATCGGCGGCGAGAACTTCACCAGCACCGGATGATGATTGCCCGATTCATCTCGCACGGCCGTCAAAAACTTCGGTTGCTCACCGCCGGCGGAGGTTCCAGGTAGCGCGCTGGCGGCGAGCCCGGCCATCTCCGAATAGCGGGTTTCGCGTTCGGTTGCATGGAGCCAATTTCCCGAATCAGGAAAGACCGACCGCACGAGCGCCCGACGCAAGCAGTCGTCGCCCACCACCTGCGAGCCGGGCAAATCCTCGCCCGCCGCTTGCAGATAGACTAGAATGTCGTCGTCACTCCACCGCCTTGGATCCTCGGAAACCGGGAGCGAGCGGGAAATTTGCATAGCGATTGTCCGACCCAGAAATCCTTGGGGGCGCGCATCACCGAGGAAAAATGGAAAGCCTTCCCAGAGACCTTCGCGGTCGGAAAACCGAGCCGCCCAAGCAGGCGGCGCACTCGCCCATATGACGCGCCAGCGCCGTTCGTGCAGTGCCTCTAACTCTGCCCAGAGCCGGGCTTCGCCCGATTCATTGATTTGATAAATTGGCCAAAGGCTGCCCACGATCCAAACCGGACGTCTCAAGGCATAGCGGGTGCTACGGGTTGCACCCATCGTCACTAAATCAACGCCAAAATCCGACAGCACCCGGACGATGGTTGTTCGGTTCACACGCAAGACGGCCGCCAGTTCCGTCGCCGACACGGGCCCACGCGACCGGATGAGTGGAACGAGCTTTTCACGAGTGATTTGTGCGGGGCGAGCCATGGCAGTCGTAATTATGCATCGTAATTAAATCGAATCAATCAAATTTAACGCACTTAAAATCAGCTATTTAAAGATTAATAAAACTCAAGATGATGAAAAAATGCATCATGATATTGAACACAATCTCGGCAATGCGCGAACCCGACCATGTAGCGCCCGGCCGAGGGAAGGAGCGACAGCACCACAAGCCTCTGGAGCCACCTCAGCTTAGGCGGAAGCTCCACGGGTTGCGATATCTGGTCGGTTGTCTGCACACCGACCTGCTGTGCGCCGGGCATGTCTGGGTGAGCGACATCAAGTCAGTGGGCCATCCCCACCATTCCTCGACAGCTTGTTCTGGTCAGTTCCTTTCATACAATTCCCCCCTCCCCTGTGTCATAAGACTTTGAGTGATACCCAATGGTATCCGTCATCTCGCCTTGAAAAGCCCGGCCTCATCCGCCGGGCTTTTCTGCGTTCAACACCCAAGCTCAAAACAAACACATCCTATGAACCATCCCTACCTCCCGGCCTTGCAGAAAGCACGCCGACGCCCGTCCCGATATTACAAGCCCTTGCTGCTGATTCTTGCCGCCGGGCTCATCTTCGCCTGCTCGTCATGCGCGGAGTCCACTCCCGATCCCGCGGTCCCGGCAATCACCGATACCACTCCGGTGGGGGACGGACTTAAGGTCATCGGTTACGCCGTCGTCGCCTTCGGTGTGCTCGGCGTCCTTGGACGCATGCTCAAGTAACCTGAAAAATCCTGCCACCTCTATGAACCCCATCCCCTACATCAAGGCTTTTGCCTGGATCGCAATCATCGCCCTCGGCTGTGCCTTCGTCTCCGACTTCTGGATGCCGATGCTGATCGGTGCCGCAATCATTGCGGTGCTCGTCCGGCTTGCCCGATAGAACCCACCACGATCTCCCCATTCGGAAAGCAAGGCTCGGCACTCTCGCCGGGCCTTTCCGCGTCCGGGGCAAATCATCGCTAACAATCGAATCAAACCATCCCAACCAGACTACCACCATGGCCATCAAACTGATCGCAAACTATAGCAAACGCCTCGGCCTCCCCGGCTACTCGTCCCACCAGTTCTCCGTTTCTGTCGAAACCGAGCTGATGACCACTGACGATATTCCGGGAGAATCCGAGCGCCTCTACCAGCTCCTCCAGT
>JBEGOB010000421.1:0-3393 GCA_041182265.1 Verrucomicrobiota bacterium
TGCCGGCAACGGCCTCGGCTTTTCCGGAGCCAAAGGCGAGAAGGAGGACGCAGCGGGCAACCATGATCGTGCCGATGCCCATGGTGATGCAGTGGTGCGGCACAAGCGCGGGATCGCCATCGAAGAAGCGGGCGTTGTCGCGCAGGGTTTCGCGGGCGAGGGTTTTGATCCTGGTGCGCGAGGCGAACGAGGAGCCGGGTTCATTGAAACCGATATGGCCGTCGGAGCCGATCCCGAGGATTTGCAGGTCGATGCCGCCGGCTTCGGCGATGCGGCGTTCGTAGTCGCGGCAAAACGCAGGGACATCCGGCGTCATGCCGTTCGGAATGTGGGTGTTTTCAGCGGGAATATTGAGGTGGTCGAAAAGGTGCTCCCGCATGAAGTGGTGGTAGGATTGCGGGTGCTCGGGGCCGAGGCCGAGGTATTCGTCGAGGTTGAACGAGGTAACCCGGCTGAAATCGAGGCCCTCCTCGCAGTGCAGGCGCACGAGTTCCCTGTAAAGCGGAAGCGGGGTGCCGCCAGTGGCCAGTCCGAGCACAGCGTGGGGCTTTTCACGAACCAACCTCGCCACCATGCGGGCTCCTGTGACGGCGGCGTTCTGGGGGGTGTCGTGGATGATGATTTCCATTTTTAGGCAAGCACGGAGGGGGTGTCGGTGGCGGAGAGGAAAACCCCACGGGGCAGACAGGAAACGAGGGCGCCGTGTTCCCAGGACCGAATCCGGTAAAGCGTGGCAAAGTCGAATCCGGGCGAGGCGCTCCCCTGCCCTCCGAGGCGCTCTGTGCCACGGCGGACATTGTCCTGCATCCATGCCGGGAGGTGAAGATGGTAGGGATTCCGCGCGACCTCGCCGGTGTGGAGCGCAGTGGCCGCCACGAGATCCGCCACGGTGGCAGAGTCTCCCTCCACCATCACATTCGGGTCGTCCATCGCCCCCCAGAATTCCGTCTCGACCACGCGGCAGGAAAATTCCGGCGGCATCGAGGCGAGGGCCTCCATGACGGCGCGGTGCACGCGGAGGAGCGTGGAGTTCCAATCCCTCGCCTGAGGCAGAAACATGAACGCAGGCTGGAAGCGTGCCAGCGCCGCGCCGATCTGCGGAGCGTCGCGCGGAGCCAGCGTGTCATCGGCCACATGCACCTCCCAACCGAGCCAATCGCAGGCGGCGCGCAGTTCGGCGAACCGGGCCTGGCGGCGGGCGGTATCGCTCCCGAAGGTGACGGGAACATTGAGGATCCTGTATCCGCACTCCCGCATGAGTCGGAGCGGGAGAAGGCCGATGATGCATTCGTCATCCGGGTGCGGCGAAAACAAAAGAACGGCCGGCCCCTGCGCTCCCGTGCGGGCCCCTCCGTCAAAGGCGATCCCCCGTGCATTCCGCGTGGCGGATCGCAAGGACTCAACATACGCGAGAAACGGGTTGTTGGGGTGCACCTGAGTAAAGTGCCTCGCCGCAGCTCAAAAAATAAAGGCGAAAAAATTGCCAAATCATAAAACGACAATACGGCGTGCTGGGGTGTGTCGTGGATGATGGCTTCCATTTTTAGGCAAGCACGGAGGGCGTGTCGGTGGCGGAGAGGAAAAGGTGGGATTTGACGGAAGGGTAATCCGGGGCCCTCTTGCGATCCAATGTGGGCGCGATGCCGAAGTGCTTCCGGTAGTCGCGGCTTAATTCATGCACTCGTTCGTATCCCACGCGGGAGGCGACCTCGGTGATCGGAAAATCGGAGTGTTGAACCAGGCTTCGGGCATAGGCCAGCCTGAGATGTTTCATCCGTTTCATGGGCGGGAGGCCGGTTGCGTGATGGCAGGAGCGAATCACGCTGCGCTCGCTGCAGCCTGCGAGTTGAACGATCCGACTCATATTGCAGGGCTGGCTGAGATCGAGGCGCAGCATATTTTCCATGCGCCACCACAGCCGGGCGGGAGTGTCCACTCGCTGCTGCAGGGCCGGCTCCGACAGGATGTCCAACACCAGATCCAGGAGCTGCGCGTGCAGGCGCAGGTGGCGCTCCGTGGCCGGGAGTCCCGTGGCACGCCATGTTTGGAGCAGGCGTTCGGCCTTGTCGAATGTGGCCGCTTTGACTTGGCGAACCCGGTGTTCCGGAAGAGGGGCAGGCAAAGCAGGGGCTTTGAAATTGATCGTGTAAAACTCGATGGGGGCTTCGGTGATCCGCCCTTCGATCAGTTCGTTTTCGTAATACCACACGCTGTCGCCCTTCCCGCAGGACAAGGAAAACCCACTGGAGCGCTCCTCCCTACGCCCTTTTTTGGTAAGGTGAATCAGGTGGCCTGTTTCCGAGACAGAAGAATAGAGGCCCTGATCTTTCTGCAAAAGATGATCCACGAAGACGACTTCCTCAAGGAGGGCTCCTTGAACCGGGAGAATCTCAAGGCGATCGGTCACGGCCTCCTAATAAGTCGACTGGCAGAAATTGCGACAAAAAAAAGAGCGGCAGCTAACGCCCTGAAGAACGCCGGATTGTAGGGTGGCCTGCATGAATCATCGAATCTGGCATGTGGGAAATTGGTGCGCGCACTGGGGCAACGAGTTTCGCGAGTCGGCGTTTCGGTCATCCATCAAGGATTTCGAAGTGCTGAACTACGCCAAGTTCCTGGTCCGCGCCTTGGAGCGGATTCCGAACACGGAGGTCATTTCCATTCCGTCTTGGGAGCTTTACCACATGTCGCCGGAGGATTTTGACAAGAGGCTGGAATGGGCGACCGCCATTGTCTTCGGCGATGTCGAAACCCAGTCCCTGCATTTGAATCCCTCGTTTTTTCAGAATCAGTTTGAAAGCCGGCATGTCACCTTTCCGGACCGCTTTGATCTCTTGAAGCAATGGATCGAAGCCGGTGGCCATTTCCATATGAATGGCGGGTGGTTCAGCTTTTCAGGCCACCAAGGCTATGGAGGATGGGGGCGCAGTCGTTGGCAAAAGGATACCGAGGAACGCGTGCTCCCTGTCGAGTGTGTCGCTGGCGATGATCTGATCGAGTCGACGGCGTCATTCCAAGTGAGGACCGTCAAAGACGACCATGCCGCCGTGCAGGGAATCGATTGGACATCCGTGCCCCCCATTCTTGGTTTCAACGAAACAGCCCCCTCTCCCGGCGCGGAAGTGATCGTGGAAATCCAGAACGGAAACTCATGGTATCCGTTGCTCGCGGAGCGGAGGCTCGGCAACGGACGCACGACAGCATGGACAACCGGCGCCAGCCCGCACTGGGGTGTGAACTTCATGAAGTGGGAGCAGTATGACCGCTTCTGGCAGCAGCTTTTTGCGCCTGACAGCCAGTCGGAGGCAGGCCGACCAGCATGCCGCCCCGAGCCATGAGCGGGCAGACATGGAACAAACAAGCTATGGATATTTGGTTTTCTCCCTTCAGTTC
>JBEGOB010000422.1:0-3437 GCA_041182265.1 Verrucomicrobiota bacterium
ATCTTCGCCTTGAGCATCAAATGGGGCAGCAGCACCCGGGCTTTCAGATCGCCAATCACGAGATCCATGGTCCGGCCAAGTTCCTTGTGGTTGAGCCCTTTCACCGTATGCAATACCTCAACCAAGAGAACCCCACCTCCCGGACGGGGCGACTCAATCCTGCCCAGAACCGGGCTCCTCGGCTCCGAACGCTTCAGATTGCCTTTGATCTGCAGATGAAGGCGCTCCAACAAACCCGCGGTGCCTACCAAATCCAAATCCTTGCTGGTGAAGGGAAGGTAGATGCACAGCTCTGACACTCCTTTGTGCATGTAGTAGTGACTCCACATGTTCACTGCATGTCCACCTACCACGACCGGAGGATCGCTATTGTCCCCGGGAGCTAGAATTTCAGCGAAATCCGAGATGTCCGTCTCTTCGCGGGTGCCCTTCCCGGCAGCATTCATTTGCCGTAGTAGCGTTCCAAGGTTTCGCAGAAATCTGGAATCGTGATCCTGGCATTGGCCGGGATCAGCGAATTTTCCTCTTGGAGCTGTTCGGGCGTCACCTCGCCACTGGCCAGACGACGCTCGTCCCGCAACCGCGCCCTGCGCTTGTCACGTTGCAATTTCTCGAAGCTGACCGTCTTCACTTTCACACCTAAAACATGCCGTCCCGGGCATGTCCTGTCAAGCCCCCACCTCTGGGCGTCATGGCCCTAGCATGGTGACGGAATCATTGTCCGCGGCAAGCGATTCAATGGGCGACCGCCAGATCACGATTAGCGGGTTACCCCGACTTTTCCGGCCAGGCAGCAGAAGGGCGGCTATGCATAATGTTTGACAAGTTGCACAAAAATGACTTTTCTTGTCTAGAGTATCAGCCATTATGGGACGAGAAACCAGCACACTACTGCCCAAGCACGAGCGTCTCCTCGCCGATCTGGGAGAGAATCTCAGACTGGCGCGGTTGCGGCGAAAGCTGAGCGCCGAACAGGTTGCTGAGCGGGCGGGCGTCAGTCGCTCGACGCTCCATCTGATGGAAAATGGATCAGCTGGCACTTCGTTGGGCAAGCTCGTGCAGGTGTTGGCCGTTCTGGGACTGGAGCAAGATCTCTCCGCGGTCGGTATCGACGATGTTCTGGGCCGCAAGCTGGAAGACGCTCGTCTCACTGAAACCCGGCGACGGGCACCGAAAAGGAAACTCAAGGAATGAGCAGGGAAATTGAAGTATGGGCCGACTGGCAGGAACTCGGTGCGCCGGTTCTGATGGGGCGCCTGCGTTCCTCTCTGACCCGGGGGAAGGAGGTGTTTTCCTTCGCCTACGAGGGCGAATGGCTGGCAAGTGGTGCCGCGCGGCAGCTCGATCCCGATCTGCGACTTTTCGGTGGACCTCAATATCTGAACCCCGGGGAACGGCCGAACTTCGGGTTGTTTCTGGACTCGTCCCCGGACCGATGGGGACGGCTCCTCATGCAACGGCGGGAGGCGGCCCTCGCACGCGAAGCCAATCGTCCCGCCCATCGCCTGCAGGAAACCGATTACCTTCTCGGGGTGCATGATGAGCAGCGCTCCGGTGCGTTGAGATTTAAGGAGCGCGAAATGGGCGATATCTGGCTCAACAACGAATCCTCGATGCGGACACCGTCGTGGACATCCTTGCGGGAACTCGAACATGCCAGTTGGAAGATTCAGGACGCTTCCGCAAACGACGACCCTCACTATCTCGAATGGCTCAACCTCTTGATCGCGCCGGGATCGTCGATCGGTGGCGCACGTCCGAAAGCCGGGGTCAGGGATCCTGATGGCGATCTGTGGATCGCGAAGTTCCCCGGACGCGCCGATGCTCGCGACATGGCCGCGTGGGAGATGCTTACCCACCAACTCGCAATCAAGGCGGGCCTTCGTGTCGCGGAAGCCGAACTGCAACAATTCGGAAGCGGCCATCGGACGTTCATGACTCGCCGCTTCGACCGTGTGCAGGGAAGCAACGGGACGCAACGAATCCATTTCGCCTCGGCGATGACCCTGCTCGGGCACACTGATGGAGACAATCATCATGCCGGGGCAAGCTACTTGGAGATCGTCGAGTTTCTCTCGCGCCAGGGAGCCGCCCCCGTCAGAGATCTTGAGGAACTGTGGAGACGGATCGTTTTCTCCATCGCGGTTCGCAACACCGATGATCATCTTCGCAACCACGGTTTCCTGCTCACGGACGGCGGATGGCTTCTTTCTCCCGCCTATGATCTGAATCCCGATCCCACCGGCACCGGACTGAGCCTCAATATCTCGGAAACCGACAATGCGTTGAGCTTTGATCTGGCCATGGAGGTGGCTTCCTACTTCCGGCTCAAGCAACCGGCGACGGAAGCAATTCTGCGAGAGGTCAAGGATGCCGTGGGAACTTGGAAAAAACATGCAAGTGATCTTGGAATCGCTCGCACCGAGCAGGAAATCATGGCGGCAGCCTTCGAAGCCTGACCCGAATTTTCGGTTCATCATGATCGGATAGAGATTCATGGCTTCACCGCCACCCACCCGGCGAAGTTCAGATGCCGCCAGAAGCAATCAACCGAGGTGAAGCCTTCTTCAAGAAGCAACTCTTCGTTCCAGCGTGCGGTGACCGGGACCAGCACACCTTCTAGCGACAGCCTCTTGCGGTCGATTTGACTCTCGGAGTATCCATTCTCCCGTTTGATGTTGAGAAATGAAGTGAGCTAGATTTTCGGACCACCCAGCTCCACAATCAGCCCGGATGAATCCAAAACCACGTCAACGCTGTGGGCGGGGGCGTGAATTTCGGATAAAATGGGTTGTTTGAAAAAAGATGTTAGAGTGTGATTTTTTGAGGTGCTGGTTGGTGCTGGTTGGTAGCTTTCGGGGCGGTCTTTTATTCGGTAGCTGGAGCCTCCCAGAACGACGGTGTGGCCCTGGTGTAGGAGGCGATCATCGGCGCGCGCCTCGCGCAGTTGTGCGGAGGAAAAGACGAGGAGTTTGCCGGCGGCGGAGTCGGAGTAGTAGCTCGCGCCCTGGGCGTCGGCCACGGTGCAGAGGAATAGGTAGAGGGCGAGCGCGTGAGGCGAATGGTTCTGGATATGTCGGTCGCGCACTAGGCGCTGGTTGATCCAGCTAAACTGGCGAGGCACGTGATGCAGTCGCTCGGGGCGGAGGATGGGCTTGGTTTTCATGGGATGAGGTGTCGGGGCTCTCGGGCACCATGCGCAGGATGTCGCGGCCCCGATTGATGAAGCGCCGCACGCTCTCGGCGATGTCGTCTTGTAACGTGTGGCCGGTCAGTACTGCGATAAGTCCCGCAAGAAGAGCGGTTTGCAACAGCGAGACGTCTTGTAACGGGGATGGCGTGCAAGACGTCTTAGGATGCAAGTTTTCAATGGGTTGTGGATTCGATACGTCTTGTAACGCAAGCGGCGCGGGTATCCCGGATGGGCAAGCCGCCAT
>JBEGOB010000423.1:0-2828 GCA_041182265.1 Verrucomicrobiota bacterium
GCGCCATCGGTAGAACCTCGCGCCTGTATATGGACAATCCCGCCACTCCACGTTCTGAATCCCGCCATCGCTCGCTCGCGTGTGTTTTAGCGCTTATGCTGGCCGATTTTTCCGCTCTGCCGCTCGCTTCGGCGGAGGCGGTGAAGGGCGCGGTGCGCGTGCTTCGCACCGACGGGGCGCGGATTAGCTTGCTCGTCAATGGCGCCAACTCCGACATCAAGCTCGGAACCATGCTCAAGGAGGGCAGCGTCATTCTTACCGGCTCCGACTCCTCCGTGGATTTGTTGTTCGAAAATGGCGTCGTGCTCCAGATTCAGCCGAACACCGAATTTTCCATCGATAAATTCCAACTCGATCCCTTCAACGCGGAGGGTTTGGATTACAAAAACCTCACGAACGAGCCCACCACCTCGGTCACTCAAATGAAGCTCGATGCCGGCACGGTCCTCGCCTCGAGCAAGAAGCTCAAAGACGGCTCGCGCTTTGAGATCATCACCCCGATCGGCACTTGCGGCATTCGCGGCACCAGATTTTTTGTGCAAACCGAAAAACTCAAAGGCAGCCCCACGGCCATGGTCGGAGTCGCGGAGGGCTTGGTGGAATTCACCACGCCGAAGGGCCAATCCCGCGAGGTCGCCGCCGGGGAGACTTTGGGTGTTTCGGAAACCGCCACCGGCGACAACTTCACGCCAAATCCTCCCGGCGCCGCCGAACTCCTCCCCGCCACAAACGCCATCGACGGCCAACTCCGCCAAATCGTTCCGCCGAAATCCTTCGAGGGTTCGGAGGCTTCGAGTCAGAAGATTTCTGATGCATTAATTGATATAGAGACGCCCATTTCTCCTAAAATGATTAGAGTTGAGGGAGGGACTTTGCCTAAGGAGTCAAAACTCGGAGGCCAAAGCGTTAAAACCTTTGAAATTGGTAACTATGAAGTCACATTTGATGAGTGGAGAAAAGTGCAAGATTGGGCTGTTAAAAATGGATACGATATTGGGGATGCGGGCAAAGCAGATGGTTATAACCAACCAGTAGCTGAAGTGAGTTGGTATGATGCAGTTAAGTGGTGCAATGCAAAGAGCGAGATGAACCGCCTAGAACCCGTTTATAGAGTAAATGGCAAGGTTTATAAGACCGGGAAAATTGAAATGAAAGGTGCTGATGCAGTAACCCAAAAGACAGGTGCCAGAGGTTTTCGTTTGCCAACCGATGCAGAATGGGAGTGGGCTGCAAGAGGTGGAAATGAATCCAAAGGCTATATCTATTCCGGGAGCAATGACTTGAATGCTGTCGGTTGGTTTAAGGGTAATAGTCGAGGCAAGCCTCTACAGCCCGGCCAAAAAGACCTTCAAGCGCTCGGAAAAGATAAGGCTCGTCTAGCTTTACCTTTTTACCCTGTTCACTCTGTGGGACAGAAATCGCCCAACGAACTCGGAATTTATGATATGAGCGGCAATGTAGTTGAATGGACCTGGGATCCAAAAAATAATGTGCGTGGCGGATGTGCACGGGATCCACAAGAGTGGAACAAACTGGATCTCCGATTTGGTATCAAATTGGACTACGCAGATTGTTACCTAGGCTTCCGCCTAGCCCGCAGTTTGTGATTTTCAAAACATACCTCTTTTTCTAAACAGCCTCGGCCCTGACAGAGCAGGGTCCTCCAGATTTAAGCGTCCTTTGCCCTTGTGTGCGACCAGCGCCCGAATTTTCAGAAAATCATCACTCTGAATGGCATTACGATCGCAGGCGGGACGCCTGCGCTACATTTCAGAGGTGCGAAAGGAAGCGGATTTTCGGTTCACTCCCAAACGAGGTGCTTGGAGAGCATTTTCTCGCCGTCGAAGTGGAAGTAGCCCCGGAAGGTGCCGCCGGTGATGACGCCGGGGAGCCAATGGATGTCGTCGGCCCACATTTCTTCGTAGGGAATGCTGTCGAGGGGAGTCCAGATCGGCAAGGCCTCGTCGGTTTCAACCAACTCGCCAGAGTAGTCGTTGGCCACGAAGACCGTGCAATGGAGGCTGTAGCCGTCAGTGAACTGGAAGTGGAGTTCTCCGTGGTTGCGGACACCGGAGGGTGTTAGTCCGACCTCCTCGGAGGTTTCTCGGATGGCGCATTCGTGGGGGGCCTCGCCGGGCTCGATGCGTCCTCCGGGGGCATTGATTTTCCCCGCGCCGAAACCGCGTTTTTTACGGATGAGGAGGATTTTTCCGTCCTCGATCAGAAAACAAAGCGTGGCGCGCTCGCGGGGTTGCCAGTTGTTCCAGAACTCGTCCATGCCGGAGAGTTGTGCCGGATCAGGGCAGGACTTCGATCAAGAGCCGGGGATAGAAACCCAACACCAGAATGAGGGCGGCGAGAACGAAGATGGCGACGGAGGAGATTTTCGAGACAGCAACCGGAGTGGAGTCTTCGGGGGCGGGCTGCCAATACATCGCACGCACGACCTTGAAGTAATAATAGAAGCCGCTCGCGACGGTCACGATGCCGATGAGCACCAGGAGATAGAGCCCTTGGTTCATAGCGGCTTCGAAGATGAAAAACTTGCCGAAAAATCCGACGGTAAACGGAACGCCAGCGAGCGAGGCGGCGGCGATGAGCATGGCGAGCGAAAGACCGGGAGCGCGGCGGGCGAGGCCATTGAAATGGGCGATGTCGTCTCCTCCAGCGGCTTTGGTTACCGGAACCAGAATCAGGAAGGCGAGGAATGTCATCAGCAGATAGCCACTGAGGTAGAAAAGCACGGCGCGACCGGCGAAGGCATCCCCGATGGCAGCCAGAGCCACCAGCAGATAGCCTGCATGAGCGATGCTGGAGTAGCCGAGGAG
>JBEGOB010000424.1:0-10557 GCA_041182265.1 Verrucomicrobiota bacterium
GCAATGACCTCGGCGCGGATCTGCTCGAGGCGCGGGCGGTAACGGTCCACCAGCGGTTGCTGGCCGCGGGTATTAAACCAGAGCAGGGCCACGCGCACCGCCTCGGGCTGGGTAAACGTGCTGGCGGTTTGCGCGTCGTAGCGGGCGCGGACCTCCTCATCGGTGACTTTCACGGCCGCGAGCTGCGGTGCCAGCTGCACTTCCTGCAGGCGGGCGATGAGCAGGGATGCAATCTGCGCCGCCGTCTCGGGATCGCGTTCCAGCCCGGCTTGGCGGGCGGTGGCGGCCAGAGTGGCCCGCTCCACCAGGCGGTCCAGCGCCTCCGTGCGGGCCTGCGGGCTGTCGGCCGGGCCGGTGCGGGTGGCCCACCAATGGCGGAAGTCGTCGGCGCGGACGGACCAGCCATCTCCTTGGGCGAGCACGTCGGCTTCAGGCGGGGATTCCTTCTTCCCGCAGCCCGCCAGCAGCAGCACGGCGAGCACGCCGCCCCACTGCAGGCAGTGACACGGGAGCATGACCGAACGATGGGTGGCGGGAGCAGGCATGGTCACATTCCGGAGGAGGAGAAGGTGGTGAGCTTGAGCTGGACGTCATCCACCGTGTCGATGAAGCGCTGCATCGCGGCCTTCGGGTCACTACCCAACGAGGCGGCGGGGATGAACAGAATCCATTTCGTGTTCCAGACCGAGCGGCTGAAGAGCTGGCTGTCGGCGTAGGCGGGGTCGCTGCCGGAGAGGGTGCCGCCCGAGGTCGGGTAGGCGCGGAAGTCGCCCAGCCGGGTGAGCTCCGCGAAGCGCCCATTGAGGCTGTCCACCGCCGGGTTGAAGGCGTAGTCCCTCAGGTTGGTGGTGTTGATCGGGAAGGGCACCGGCAGGCGCTGGGTGACCACGTTCCAGCCGCGGGTCTTCGGCACCAGGCCGTCCGAGTAGCGCATGATGTCGAGGCCCGCCGGCACGAAGTAGACCCGCGGGGTGGCGGCGAGCTGCTGCTTGCCGTCGGCCGCCACATCGTAGCCGGAGAAGCCGACGCCGACGGAGCGCAGCTTGGTGGCGAAGTTGGCCGTGCTGTAGGCGTGGTCCGCGGCGCTGAGCGCGTTGCCGAAGAAGTTGCGCCCGGAGTTGATCTCGCTGGAGAACTCGATCTTGAAGCCGGGCTGCGCCGGGCCGGCCGGGCTGGCGAAGGGGCGGCAGTAGTGGGCGAAGTCGAGGTCCGAGTTGAGGTCCGCCACTTGGGTGCTGGCCAGGTAGCTCTTCCAATTCTGGTTCGAGGAGCTGCTGCCGTCCGCGAGGATGCGCTTGCCCTCGGTGCGCAGGGAGAGGGTGGAGGTTTCCCACTGCGGATTGTTTAGCCCGATGTCGCCGCCGAGGAAGTCGTAGTTGCTCTTGAGCTTGGCGAGGATCTCGGCCAGGCCGCCGTTGCCGACGCGGGGCGTGCTCCCGTCCCACTGCCCGAGCTGGCGCACTTTCATGAGATCCTCGAGCACGGTCACGGCGTTGGCCGGGTGGCCGGGGGAGAGGCTGGTCTCGTAGTCGTAGGCCTTGGCGGCCAGCCAGGCGAAGCGCACCGCGGTGTCCATGGCGCTCTCGTATTTGCGGGCGGCGTCGTCCCGGCTGAGGCGGGCGATCATGTCGCCATAGCGGTTGCCCTGGGCGCGCCCGGCGAGCATCTTGTTCATCGCCGCGCGCTCGGCGACGAGGCGGTTGGCCTCGGCCTCCAGCGAGCGGACCTTGGCCCCCGCCATGTTGAGGTCCTGGACCGCAGCCGCCATGTTGAGCCGCTTGGCGGGGTCCTCTTGCAGCTCGTTGGAGAGCTCCTTCAGCAGCTCGAGCAGCTCGTTGAACTCGCTGTAGACTTCTTGATCGTTCTTTTCGAGAAGTTCGGCCTGCCCGGCAGCAAGCTCGGCAACTTCTCTCAGAACTTCAAATACGTGAGCAACCTTTGTTGCGACACTCTTAGCGGTATCACCGGCAATTGCAATCCCTGCAATAACTGGCTTACTCGGAGCATTTCCGCCCACAACTGTAAGATTTATCGATGATATTTCCTCTGCAGTGTGCTGAAATCCAGAAATTGTTTTCGATATTTCTTCAGCTTCGATTCTAAGCAACTTGGTTGCACTAATAAAGTCTTTGAGTCCGGAAAGAATCCCGAGATACGTCTGTCGACTGATCTGCGCGCCGTCAAGCGACACCAACCGCCGGTCGGCGTATTCGGCCAGATTGGCAAGCTTGTTGATGTAAACCTGGTAGTCGTCGATCGCGGTTTCCAAGGCGACTTCGGCGCGAAGCATATCGCCGAGCGCGCTCTGGATCTCGCCGGTGGCGGCCCGGCGGCCCCAGCTTTCCGGCGCATTGAAGGCGTATTGCGAGGTTTTGGAAATCGGGATTTCCACGGAAAGCGTGTTACCGGGGGCCGCCTCGCCCTCACTGAAATCATTAACAATGATTTTGGAATATCCATCCTGCTTTTTGGCAGAAAGATAAAAATCGTCGAAGAGGTCTATCAGTTCGCTGTCGTTCAGATTACTCATTCCCGTGGGCAGGAACTCGAGCTTACTACCGGTCGTGGCGAGTGATCGGTAAATCGATGCGCGTGCGTTCCGGAACGCTTCGGGTAGGCCATCCTCTGTTTTGTGAGCCTCGGGCAGCAACTGCTCGACAGTGGTGGCATCAAGATACGTGTAAGTGACGAGGTCGGGACCGGTGTAACCTTCCGCGAAGATCTTGCCGTTGCCGATGGCACCCTCGTAGGGGGTGCCGAGCAGGGCGATGAGGCGGTTGCGGTAGTCGATGTCTTGCTCGATAGCTTTTTGCTTGAGCGCACCGGCGTCATTCCCGATCTGGCGCATGGTCTGCGAGGTGGAGCTGACGAAGTCGAGGGCGGCCTTGGCATTGGCGGCGGCGGCGACGGCGGACTCGTAGGTTTGCGTGAAGTGGGTTTTGCGCTCCCAGCTGCCGCTGCCATCGTAGAAGGAGTCCAGCCCGAAGCTGATCGTGTCGGGATCGACGCCGATGGGGGTGAGGCCTTGGTTGGCGGCGGCGAGCGCCTGCTGGATTTCCCGGAGGCTGCCGGCGAGTGCCTGCAGGTCGGCCTTGGCGGTCTGGCGGTTGATCAGGTTGAGCCCCTCGAGCGGCTTGCCGGTGGCGGGGTCGGTGGTGCCGGCCGGGAGGATGGCGTTGCCGACCATCCAGTCGAAGACGGCGCCCTGGCCGCTGCGGTTGGCCCACTGGGAGACGCCCCAGGCGCGGGCCGGATCGGCGGCGTCATCGTAGCCCTGCCACTGGGTGGCGGGGTTGGCGTTGTAGGCGTCGCGGTAGGTGGCCTTGACGATGGAGAGGCCGCAGCGCGCCTTGTGGGCGGCGGTGCGGGCGAAGGACTGCTCGTCGAGGTAGTCGGTGGGGATGACGTTGCCGAGCAGCGAGTAGAGCTCCGCGCGGGCCTGCCAGTCGTAGTTGCTGCGCTGGAGCAGGCCGTAGTGCATCTTGTTGGAGGAGAGGAAGTGCCCCCAGGCATCACCGTGGCCCATGGGATAGGTCAGCCCGGCGTCGGTCTCGTCGATGAGGCCGTCGCGGTTGACATCGCCGATGCCGTAGTTGGCGTTGTAGGCGGCTTCGCCAATGCCCTTGAAGTAGTTCCAGAAGAGTCGGTTCTGGCACGGGTAGGACTTGAGGTAGTCCGTGCCGCGGAGCAGCGCCAGCTCCTCCTGCAGGAGGCTGGGGACCTCGTTCATGAAGGCGAAGACGTAGGGGTTGGCGGCCGCGAGCTCGGTGAAGTTGAGGCCGGCATTGTCGGTATCGGCCGTGGTGAGGGTGAGCGAGGAATTCTGGGCATCGGTGTAGGCCTCGCCGGCGAGCAGTTCGTAAAGCATGGCGAGGCGGGTGGAGGCGAGCAGCAGCGCCTGATTGACGCCGGGATCATTGGTGTTCCCACTGAGATCCTTGGCGCGCTGGAGCACGGTCTCGTAGAGCTCGATGAGGCCGACGTTCTCGATGGCGTCCTTGGAGCTGTTGAGGGCCACGGGGCCATTGTAAGGCCGCCCGGCCTGTCCGATCATGCTGGAGCCGGTCGCAGGAGCGTCGCCATTGAATTCCGCGGAGTAACGAGCCTCGTAGGGGTTCACGGCATCGAGCACGCGCTTGACCCAGCCCATGAGGAGTTGGGGCAGGAAGCGCCGGGAGCCGCTGGCCTGGAGCTGGGGGGAATTGGCGGCGCCGGCCCATTGGTAGGGCGCGGGTTTGACCACGCCACCAGTTTTGGACGCCGGAGACCAGTCGGGCGAGGTGTTGTCGGGGTGGACGAGATGCCAGGCGGTATCCAGCACGCCTCCGTTCTCCACATGATCCGCGGAATCGGCGTCGGCCAGCTCCTCACCATGGCCGTAGCGGACGTAGAAGAGTTTGTCCGCCAGGATCATGTCAGGGCGGCCGGTGAAGCCGATGGAATTGAGTCCCAAGCCCTGCTGATAAACCGTCCAGCCGGAGGAGGACTGGTCGGGCGTGACGAGACCGTCGAGAGGGGCCACATCGCGCACCCACCACTGGTAGTAGAGATCCTCCGTATTCCCCCCAAAGTCCCCGGAATGGGTCAGCTCCACATTCTCGTCGAAGGCATCCTTCGGGGTGATGACGGAGACGGCTCCACGGTAACGCTCGTCACCAAGGCGGACGACATGGAGCGTCACCGCACCGCTGACCTTCTCATCGTTGTTCTCGACGAGGGTGACGTAATGTTCCTCCCCGGCCGGCTGGAGGAGCAAATCAGCATCCGGAACCAGCATGGTGCCGGTGCCGAGGCTCTTCAAGGAACGATATGGGGTGGTCAGCGTAACCTTTTGCTCGTTCTTACCAAAGAAAGTGATATTGCTCTCGACCCCGGACACGCTGCGCAGACCGAGGGGCGCGGCTTCGGCCGGAAAATCCTTTCCCTTGTAGTAGGCCACGGGGTTGGACTTCTTGAAGAGGTCGTCGATGGCTTTTTCCCAGTCCTCGTTTGTTGGGGTCACCAGACTTTTTAGCGCCTCCGCATCGTCTTTCGTGAGGACGTTGGGCAGGGTCTGGCCGATTCCCAGCGGAGGGACGGTGAGGGCGGGGTCGCCGCTTTCCTTGCCGTTGACCGAGCCGCGGAACACCAGCTTGTTCGCGAGGGAGTCGTAGTAGAAGCGCAGGCTGAGCGTTGCGCTCAGGCCATCGCTCTTGAAATACCAGCGACCGCCGCGCGCCGAGACCTTGTCCGTTTCTTCAAGCGTAAGACCCGCCTCCTCCATCTGCTCCTTGGTGAAGTCCACCGAGTAGGCGTCGAGCACGGGCATGAAGCGGGCGTTGAAGGGATCGTCTTCGTTGATGACACCGTCCCGCGCCTCGGAATCAAAGACCACCTCGGCCGAAGCCCAGCCAATCACTCCAGGCAGCCCGGGGGCCGACGGGTGGTCGGCCTTGTATTCGCCCCCGGCATAGGCCAAGGTCTCCCCGCGCTTGAGGACGGGGTAGTTTTCCTTCCAGTAGGATTCGTAACTGATCGGCGTGGCTTCAATGCTTCCGTCGGTAAAACTTGCGAGGTCCTTAAAACCAGTTTCTGGCTTCCAGCAGACCGGGGTGCCAGTGGCTTTGGCATCAGTGCCTTCACCCAGCCAGAAACCCTGGGCAAGCGGATACCAGAAACGGTAAAAGAAACTGCCCGGAACCCGTTTGGATTCGTAATCCTCGACGTCCCCGGCAACCACCCAGGGAACCCCCCTCTTGTCATGCCACAGGGTGACCTGATTAACCGTGTTGGGTTTCGTATCCGTCTCTTCAAGTGTAGCCGTATCTTCAACTTCAACGTCAAACGCCTTGTTTCCACCGTCGCTCTGTTCGAGAATCCTGCCGTTGCTGATCAGATTCATCGGGTAGAAGGGTGCCACGATGTCGCCGGCGAAGATCACCGTTGAAAAGTCGTAGAGCGGATTTGCGGGCTGCGAAACGGGATTGCCCGCCTCGTCCACCGGGAGGTGGGTCTTGGGATCCCGATTCGGGAACGGGCTGGCGCTATTGGTAAACCGCATCCCCTGTACCGAGTAGGCGACCATGCCGGGCTGGCCGGTGGTCGCGTCCGTGTATTGGCCGAGCACGAAGGGTTTCGAAGTAAAGCGGTTGATACCAGAGGTTACACCCGTACTGTCGCGGTTGATTTTGTACTGGAGCGCGAAAAACGCGCTCTGACCGATGTTTTTCGACTGGTCACCAGTCATATTGGCGAGGTTCGAAGGGGCCACGAGGGCGTGTTCCTCGTTGGGATTGTAGCCCGGGAGGTCGCGGTCCGGCTGGTTGTAAACTGCTAGGTTCGTGTATTTGACGGGGTCAAAGACCCGCTGGGGCTGGAGATTGTTTTGGTCCTGATTGACCCCCTCGCTGCCGAGCTGGCTGGCGATGTAGATCACGGGGGTGGACGCCGCATTGGCGTCGGGAAAATCCACTTTGTCGTAGTGGGTCTGCACGTAGGGCCAGCCCACCGGAGGATTGACCAGACTGGCGGGATCGGATCCCGGATTCTCGTAGTAGCCGATGCTGAGCTTCTTATCATCTTCGGTGAAGAGACCACTCCAGTTCACCGGATAGACCGGACCCCACTTCCCGACCGCGGCGCTGCGGTCGTAGATCGAGGCGTTGTAGTTGGAGAACTCGTTGAAGATGTAGCCCGAGCCGTAGCCGGCGGTGTCGTCCGCGCTGGTGATGCGCGAGGCCACGGTTTGACGAGGATCGTCGTTAGAGCAGGTAGCGGGGTCGAGCGCATTCACCACGCGCACGGCGATCTGCTCGCGGTTCAGGTCGCCGCTGGCCACTCCGGTCGTCGGGCGGTAGCTGAAGACGAGCACCGTCCTGGCGTTTTTAGTGGTCTCGGTGAACCGGGGACCCGAGGCGTTGGTCTTGTCCACGTTGGCCGTGACTTGAGTGGAGAAGGCCATCCGGAGGAAGGCCCAGCGGTCGGTGGCGGAGGGATCGAGATCCACCGGCGGGGGGTTCGCGTGGGCCAGATAGCGGTAGTGGGCGACAGGGGAAGCAGGGAAGGAGGCGTTGGTGGCGTCGAAGGTGACGTTCGTCTCGTAGGCGGGCGCAGTCCCGAGGTAGTGGCCCTGATCGTCCTCCCGGAAGGCAAGGGTCTTGGTGTCCGCCGGGAAGGCGGCTGTCACCTCCATGTGGTAGGTCTCGCCGGTGTTCTTGTCCTTCCAGTCGAGGGTGTAGGTGCCAGGCTTGAGCGGATACCATTTCTTCCCGACGATATCCCATTGCCAGGAATCGCCCTGGCCACCGGTCCAGCCCGGTTCATCGTTGATCACCTCGGGCGCGGTCACGGCGGGCTGGCTGTTGGCGGTGACGGAGACAAGCACGGCGTCGTCCGGGAGATCGGGCGTCAACTGGGTGTCGATGGCGGCGCTGCTGGAGAAATCCAGCCCCTCGCCGATGGCCAACTCGGTGCGGTAGGTGGTCCTGTCGACCTCCACGGTCATGCCGCCGGGGGCTGAGACCGCCGGGATCAGGTAGGACTTCGCCACCCTGCCGCCATAGGTCGTGTTGGCGAGGGATTCCCGGGTGATCGGGCTGAAGTTGTTGATGGCGTTCGAAACCTTTTTGAGCGTGTAGCGCCGGTCCGTGGTGCGATACACCGTTCCGACCTCGAGCCGCTCGCCCTCGGCGAGCCACAAGTCGAGCACCCGGCGGATCCCCGCGGCGGTCTGGGTCTGCTTGGCGCTGCCGTCGAGCACGCCATCGACCTTCTTGAAAAACGGATGGTTTTGGAAGGCGCTGAGGGCGGCCTCGGGCAGGCCGACGGCCATGACATCGACCGTGAAGCGGAATTTCTTGTCCCACATCCAGAAGACGCGGCGGTATTCGTTGAGCGTGCCCTGCTCGGTGGGGTCGATGTTGTGGGTGGTGCCGGTGGTGGTGTCGAGGGGATTGAAACGGAAGCCGGGCAGGAGCGCCGCCACCATTTGCGCGCCCTTGATGGCGTTTGGAAAAACCCGGTCGGCGCCGTCCAGAACAAAGGAGACATTGCGTCCCTCGGCCGAGGGGATGGTGAAGACACCGAACGTGAGCTGGTCCCGCGCCAGCACGTGGAGGTTCGCACTCGGAAGATCACCGAAGACTCCGGCCGTGCTGTCCCTCTTGTAAGTAAGCTTGGGCCTGCCACCGTCCGCTTCATAGGCGAGCAGTTCGACCGGATGGTCACCCGGGGTCAGATAGATGGATGTTTTGAAACTCTTCAAATCATCCGGCTGCCCGCTTCCGTTGGGAATCTGGACGCCATCGATCCACAGCTGGCCGCCATCGCCGCCATCGATCGCAAAAGTGTAATTGCCGGCGACATCGATGCGGAGCCGGGAGCGCATGGTCCAGCCGTAGTAGGGCCCGCTGCCCGCAGGGGGCTTAAGGAACGAAAACCCGCTCTGCACGCCACTGGCCGCCACGGGAAAAGTCGCCGGGTCAAGGGCATCGGCCACCGTGGCGGGTTTCAGGCTTCCCTCGCGGCGTTCCACGTAAACACCCGTCATCGCCGCAGCGGGCGGCGTGTCGAAGGGCATCTCCAAAGCGAGATCCGCCTGCCCGCCGCCCATCACGATGGTGTTGCGGGCGGAGCGGACCCGGTCGATGCCGAGCGCGGTTTTCCAGACGCGCACGTTGTTGACACCACCCGGGAAGAAGCCCTCTTCGTCATCGCCATTCGCGCGCGCGCCGATGGTGGCGGTCTGGGTGCTGCCGGAGAAGTTGAGCGCTGAGTTGACCGAAACCACCAACTTGCCGTCCCGGTAAAGGGTGACGGTATTGGCGGTTTTATCGTTGACCGCCGCCCAGTGGTGCCAACTGCCATCAGTCCACCCAGCGGGTGCCTTGACGCTGAGCGCGTTGTTACTGACGAAAAATTCATTGGCGGCAGTAAAGCCGACGCGCAATTGCCCGCCGTCAGAAGTGGCAGACCCGAGCGTCAGCACATGCTGGTCGGCCGTCATCTTGACCGGATCGCGCCGGGCCCAGAACTCAAAGGTGAAGCTGCCATCGGCTCCGATGAGGTCAGTGCCGGCCGCATCGGAACGCAGGTGGTCACCGCTGCCGGAGAGTTGCAGGAAGCGCTCCGGGGACCCGGGCGCGTTCTCAATGACATAACCCTTGGGCTGGAACTGGATATCCAGCCCGGTGCCGGTGCCCATGATCTGCGAATAGACGACCGAATTGAAATTGTAACCTGAGGTCCGGAAATTGCGTCCCAGGGTATCGACATGCAGGGGGTCGGTTACGGACGAGGCGGCCAGCCCTTGGATGGATTCGGTGCCGGTATTGACTTCCGCGAGGTATTGGAGTTCCCACTCCCAGCTGGCGACCGAGTCTTGCGAAAGCATGACGGGGCCGCTGATTTTGGAGCCATTGACGGAAGCCCCCTTGTTCAGGGCCTTGTAGGCGGCCAACCGCTGGTCATCGTCCGGATTGCCGGTGTTCAGCACCTTGCCGTAGCGGTCCAGATAAAGACTTGCGGGTGCGGAAAACGTGATGGCCGTGTCGTTCGGCTTGTGCGACGTACGGCCCGGCGCCGGCTGGATGTCCGGATGTGAATAGCTGCTCAGCACATCAAGAGTCACATAGGAATCCCCCAGGACACGGATCTTGCGAATCCGCTGGGCTTGATAGCCGGAGTTACTGGTCTGGGCCCCGAAGCCCATCTGCCAGCCCAAGGCCGAGGATACGGCAAACGGCACGGAAACCTGATCGAGAATCTTGATCCCGTCCCAGGTGACGGTGACCACCCCTCCCCCGGTGTCATTGCCGCTGAGCTCGACCTGGACAGGCACCCAACGATCCCCCGTGGTCAGAGATTGGGAATAACCGGATTGATTCTCGACTACCTTGTAGGAGGGAAGACGCCCCGAGTCACGATTGCCATCAAAGGACACGCCGCCTTTCAACTGCCCGTCGTAAAGCACCTCCGCGGCGGGGGCTGTGTCGCTGCCGCCGTTGTCAAAGGTGTCAAAGGTAACCGACAGGCCGCGACCGACGCCATCCTGTGAGAACGGAATGGCTGCCTTCAGGTCAGGGCCGAAGTTGAAGCTGAACCCATCCGCGGGCGTGGCCGAGCCGTTCGTGAGCTGCACCTCGAACGTGGCCATCAGATGCTTGACCCTTTGCCGCTCCGCAACAGGAGTCCAAACCGCGCTGCCGTTCCGGTTCCCAGACGCCGGAGTGAGTTCAAAATAGCCGGCTTGGGATACTGTGGAGGGAGTCACAACCAAATCCGGCTGTTCCATGGTATCGAAGTCGGGAGAAGCGCCCAGATTGGTGCTAAGATCTGGAGCGGCCTCATAAGGCAGGCTTTCGCGCAGGAACGTGATTTTGACGACTCCATCTCCCACATGGGCCCCCGAGAGTCTGTCGGTCGTATTTGTAATCGCCACAATGCTCGGATCCAGTGGACTGGTGGCATCCCCGCGCGCGCCTGCCTGCCGGTTGTCCTCGGGAACCCACGATCCGCCTCCGGCACCACCATTGCCCGGCTGGGATCCACCACCGCCGCCGCTGTAGCCACCGCCACCAC
>JBEGOB010000425.1:0-13405 GCA_041182265.1 Verrucomicrobiota bacterium
GCGGCGCTTGGGCACTCCTCAACGGCCGCGATGGCGTGGAATCGGAAATCGACCTCGGCGTCGGCTGGCAAGACCCCGCCGTCATCCGCGAAACTGGGCTTTGTGTCTGGCGCTCCGGCACCCAACCGGTGCTCGATTTCAAACAAAATGGCGATCTTCTGAACGGTCGCATGGCGATCTATTGGACTGGCACTCAACATGATACGCCCGGCGCGGCGAATTTACCGCGCGACTACGACCGCATCGCACAGAGCGCGCACGTCGCTCGCGAAGGGGTGCTCCGCTCAGACTTCCAACGCCTTGCCGAGGGTGTGGACCTCTCCCACGCCACCCAACTCGCCGAGGGAATGGCACCGCTCCCAGACATCGCCGGTGCCATCAGTCGCAAGTATTCCGGTGGCGGCTACGGCGGCTACGCCCTCTATCTCTTCAACGAAGCTGCACAACGGGATGCCGCCGTCACCGCACTTCCTGAACTGACTGCGATTGAGCCTTTCTGCCGCGTATAATCTCTCCCCCCGATTCTCAAATTTTGAAAACCATCCCCATCATTGGTCTCCCCGTTGCCGCGACGGATTACGCTGGCGCGGTGGAGTGGATCCTCGATCACGCGGCGAAGGGCGACCGCGCCTACGCCGTCGAGGCCGCAAACACCCACGTCGCCGCGCTCGCTCGGGCCGATGCGGACTTTGGCGCGGCCATGCGCCGCTTCGACCTGATTTGCCCGGATGGCATGCCACTCATCTGGACGCTCAACGCGCAGCTTCCCGCCAGTGAAAAACTCACGGACCGCGTCTATGGCCCGACCTTGATGCTCGAAACGCTCAAGGCGACGGATGGTCGGTCGTCTGAATTCAAACATTTCCTGCTCGGTGGCAAAACGAGCACTTTGGACAAACTTTTCCTGAGATTTGGCCTGAATTATCCTGAAATTCACATCGCTGACATGTATTCGCCGCCTTTTGGCGAGTGGTCGGAAGAGGAAATCGACCGGATGATTGCTAAAATCAAAGCTTCCGGAGCCAATCTCATCTGGGTCGGCCTTGGCTGCCCGAAGCAAGAGCGCTGGATCGCCGCGCACAAGGATCGCCTGCCGCCCGGCGTCTATTTTGGAATCGGCGCGGCCTTCGCCTTCCACGCCAACGAGGTCCGCCAAGCGCCACCGTTCGTGCAGCGCCTCGGCTGTGAGTGGGCATACCGCCTCGCCATGGAACCGCGGCGGCTCTTCAAACGCTATTTCACTTACAATTCTCTGTTTCTCTATCACCTCATTCGCGACCACGTGCGCGATTGACCTATTTAACCCAATACCCAAACGACTGATTGCATGATGACTGTTAAATCCATTTGCTGCCTTGGCGCAGGTTATGTTGGCGGCCCGACCATGGCGATGATCGCCGCAAAGTGTCCGCACATCCAAGTGACCGTAGCGGACCTTAACGAGAAGCGCATCGCCGCGTGGAACTCGGACACGCTGCCCGTTTATGAGCCAGGACTGGACGAAATCGTCGTCGCGGCGCGTGGCAAAAATCTTCACTTCACCTCCGACATTCGCAAGGCAATCGCTGCGGCAGACTTGATCTTCGTCTCAGTCGGCACGCCGACGAAGTCCTACGGCATCGGTGCTGGCCGCGCGGCTGACCTCCGCTACATCGAGTCCGCCGCCCGCATCATCGCGGAGGTGTCCGAGGGCAACAAAATCATCGTCGAAAAGAGCACGATCCCGGTGAAAACCGCGACGGCCATCAAGTCGATTCTCGCCGCAAACTCACCCAATGGCGCAACCTTCCAAGTGCTTTCAAACCCGGAATTCCTCGCGGAAGGCACCGCGATGGAAGATTTGGAGGCCCCGGACCGCATTCTCATCGGTGGAGAGTCCACCCAAGAAGGCAACGCCGCAGTCGAGGCTCTCGTCTCGGTTTACGCCAACTGGATCCCGCGTGAGCGCATCCTCACCACCAATCTCTGGTCATCCGAGCTCTCAAAGCTGGTCGCCAATGCCTTCCTCGCCCAACGGATTTCTTCGATCAACTCGATTTCCGCACTTTGCGAGGCCACCGGCGCAGATGTGGATGAAGTCGCGCGCGCCATCGGCATGGATTCTCGCATCGGGCCTAAGTTCCTGAAGTCGTCCGTCGGCTTCGGTGGCTCATGCTTCCAAAAAGATATCCTGAATCTCGTCTATCTCTGCGAGTCCTTCGGCCTCCCTCACGTCTCAGAATACTGGCGCCAAGTCGTCCATCTGAATGACTGGCAGAAAACTCGCTTCGTCGAGAAAATCGTCCGCACGCTCTATAACACGGTGAACAGCAAGCGCATCGCGATTTTGGGCTTCGCCTTCAAGAAGGACACGAACGACACCCGGGAATCCGCGGCGATCCACGTCTGCCGGGATCTCCTCAACGAGCGCGCCCACCTCGCCATTTACGACCCACGCGTCAGCGAGCAAACGATCAAGGAAGAACTCGCTTACGCAGGTGTCAGCCCTGAACTCATCGAGTCCAACATCGAGATTTGCAAAGATCCGTATCAGGCGGTCACTGGCGCGCACGCACTCGCCACACTCACTGAGTGGGATGAATTCCGCACGCTCGATTTCCCGCGCATTTATGAATTGATGCTCAAGCCTGCCTTTGTCTTCGATGGCCGCGCCGTCTTGCCACCGGCTGTGCTCAAGGCGCACGGTTTCGAGGCATTCATCATCGGCAAAGGCCAATAATCCCGGCTTTTCGCTCCATCCATTCCGTCATGAACATCCACACCGAGTTTCACCGCTTCCTCCACCGTCAAGACAAGGAAAACCTCCTTGGGCAGCGCGGAATCGTGGTGTGGATGTGCGGGCTTTCCGGCTCCGGCAAGTCCACCATCGCCAACGCCGCCGAGCGGATCCTCCACGAGGAAGGACGCTTCACGACGATTTTGGATGGCGACAACCTGCGCAGCGGCCTGAATTCCAATCTCGGTTTCAGCGATGACGACCGCATGGAAAACATCCGCCGTTTCGCGGAAGTTTCTAAAATTTTCGTCTCACAAGGGATCATCACCTTCGTCTCCGCCATCACGCCACGCGGCGAATTGCGCGATCTCGCACGCGGTGTGCTCGGCGCGGATTTGTTCGAGGTTTACATCAAAGCCAGCTACGAAGCCTGCGAAAAGCGGGATGTGAAAGGACTCTACGCCAAAGCCGCGCGCGGAGAAATCGCCCATTTCACCGGCAAAGACGGCTCATTCGAGCCACCGCACGACGCGGATCTCGTGCTCGATACCGAGACCACCTCCATCGAGGAGGCCGCATCCACGCTGCTCGCCGCCATCCGTGAGCGGATCGCGGTGCCACGGCCACTTTGAGGTGCGCAGTTTGGGTCGGAGCTGCTCAGCGATGCCAACGCATGAGAAGCGGGTGGAGAAAATTTGCCAGCAAGATGGCCCCGGCCCCCAGGAAAAATCCCGGGTGCAGCTCACGATGCTCGGCGAAAAGCACGGCCGCAGCGAGGATACCGTAAATCGGCTCGAAATTCAGCGCGAGGTTTCCCGTGTAGGCTGTCATGAAGCGCAGCAAATGGATGTGAAACGCATGCGCAAAGACGGTGCAAACCCACGCCAGCAGCAGCAACCACACCCAGTCGTAACCATGGAAATCCAGCAATTTCACCATGCTCCCCGGTCCCTCCAGCAGCCGCAAACTCAGCAAACACACCACGCAGGCTCCCACCATTTCCCACGTCACCATGACCCCAGGATCCAAGCGCTCGCGATTGACGAAGCGTCGGTTGAGCACTGGAAACACCGATGCCAACGCGGCACTCGCAAGCGCCAGTCCCAGCCCCGCCAAGTGGCCACGCTCAAATCCGGCAACCAGAAGAATCCCCAGCAACACGAGCAATCCCAACAACACTTCCAAACTCCGGATCCGCCTCCGCTCCAACAATGGCTCGCTGAATGCCGTGAAAAATGAGGTGGTCGCCAAGCCCGCCAAGCCGATGGAAACATTCGAAAGCTTGATGGCACCGAAGAAACACATCCAGTGCACACCCACAATCGCCCCCACGCCTAACAAGCTGAGCGCGGTTTTGCGCGGCAAGCGTAAATTTCTCCGAGCCCCGAATTTCACCCAAAGCGCCGCACCGATCGCCGCCAGCAAGGTCCGCCAAATGACGGTTCCCGGCGCGGAAAACGAGATGAGTTTGCCAAAAATCGCGGTGCTTGCGAACAAGGCGACTAACAAGTGCAGCTGGAGATAGATCCGCCGCGGCATGGGAAAATTAAAGCTCCCCTTCGATCAAGTCATCCAATGTCTGACGCTTGCGGACAAGAGTCGCGGTCTCGCCCTCAACCAGAATTTCCGCAGGCAGCGGACGCGAGTTGTAGTTCGATGCCATCACGAATCCGTAGGCCCCCGCGGACATGAGCGCGACGTGGTCCCCTGCTTGGAAATCTGGCAAAGGCCGATCTTGGCAGAAAAAGTCACCGCTCTCACAGATCGGCCCGACGACATCCACTTTGATCCGCTCGGCGCTCGCTGGCTCGTTGAGCGGCACAATTTCGTGGTGCCCCTCATACAAGGCCGGCCGAATCAGGTCGTTCATCCCCGCATCAACGATTTTGAAAGTCTTGGCCGACCCCTTTTTCTCGTAAAGGCACTTGGTGATAAGAACTCCGGCGTTGCCAACGATGTAACGACCCGGCTCCAACAAAATCTTCAAGCCCAGCCCCTTCAAGCGTGGGACCAACTCTTTTCCATAACGCTCAATCGTCAAGGGGCGCTCGGACTCCGGCTGGTTTTCCCACCAATCCACAGATCCTGAACTCAAGGATTCTTGGTAAATGATGCCAATCCCGCCACCGATCGACCAAAACTCGATGCCGTGCCGCGCCTTGAGCTCGGTAACAAGCGGAATGACTTTTTCCACCGCCTCAATGAAGGGATCGATCGAGGTGAGCTGCGAGCCGATGTGCATTTGCAGACCGCGAAGTTTGATGTTTTTCAACTCCTTCGAAGCACGCTCGTAAAGGTCGGAAATCGCCCCGAAATCTACGCCAAATTTGTTCTCGGACTTGCCAGTCGAGATGTATTTGTGCGTCTTGGCATCGACATTCGGGTTCACGCGCACGGCCGCCGGGGCGATCATTCCAAGCTCTCCGGCGACTTGGTCGAGATACCGCAGTTCCTCCTCACTCTCAACATTGAAGGAATAAATCCCCTGCTCCAAGGCATACACAATCTCGTCCCGAGTCTTGCCAACACCTGCAAACGTGCAATGCGCCGGATCTCCGCCCGCTTTGATCACCCGGAAAAGCTCACCCCCGGAAACAATGTCGAATCCCGCGCCGTGAGTCGCCAACAAGCGCAAAACCGATAGGTTGGAGTTCGCCTTCACCGCATACGCCACCTCGTGATCCACTCCGGCAAGCGCCGCATCCAAGCGGGTGTAGTGATCGATGATCGTGCCGCCTGAGTAAACGTAGAGCGGCGTGCCATGCTCGGCCGCCAAGGTGGAAAGATCGACGTTCTCGCAATAAAGTGAACCGTTTTGATAGGAAAATCCGTGCATCGCGAGAGGGAAGTAGCGGGGATTCTTGAGCGGGTAAAGTCCAGAACTCACATCTTGGATTGCGAAATCACGCCCTCCTGCCCATTTTCCGTGCCATGCTGACTTCACGCACCCTCGAAATTATCCGCTGCGGCGCTGATTCACGCAGCACGGAGAATGACCAAGTCGCCGTGGAGGAGCCCTTGGAAATCCGCTTGGATGGCCACCCCGTGGCCGTCGTCATGCGCACGCCGGGAGACGACATCTCGCTAGTGACTGGATTTCTCATCACGGAGGGGATCTTGGAATCTCCCTCCCAACTCCGGAAAGCCGAGGCGCGCCCCGAGGAAAACCGCGTGCTCGCCTTCCTCCACGACGGCGTGCACGTCGATCTCGGCCGGCTCACACGCCACCTTTTCACCGGCTCATCCTGCGGCATCTGCGGCAAAGCGACACTCGACGCGATCTTCACAAATTTCCCGCCGATCTCCTCCCGCCCGGAAATTTCCGACGCCGCCTTCACCCAAGCCCCCGCGAAACTGCGCGCCGCACAAGGAACTTTCAACACCACTGGCGGACTCCACGCGGCTGGAATTTTCAACAAATCCGGCGATTTATTGGTCATCCACGAAGACATCGGCCGCCACAACGCCGTGGACAAGGTGATCGGCCACGCTCTGCTGCATGGGCTCGACCTGTCTGAAACTTTCCTGCTGGTGTCCGGGCGCCTGTCGTTTGAAATCCTGCAAAAATCCCTCGCCGCGAGGATTCCCGCACTGGCCGCCATCTCTGCTCCCAGCTCGCTTGCGGTCGAGTTCGCGAAAAACTCGGGCCAAACGCTGATCGGCTTCTTGCGCCCACCCACGTTCAATCGCTACGCCCACTGAATCCTCTGGCGGCTTGGCACGCCTGAGGCTTAGGCTCTGCCCATGCAAACACGCGTCCTTTTCATCGTTCTGGATTCCGTCGGTTGCGGTCATGCGCCCGATGCCGCGGAATACGGCGATGCGGGCGCGAACACGCTCGGGCACTTGTTCGAGAGAATCCCAGACTTCGCCCTGCCCAATCTCGCCAGCCTCGGCCTCTACCAAATTCTAGGAATCGACCACCCCACGCCACTCCACCCGCAAGCGGCATGGGCGCGGCTCACCGAGCAATCCACCGGCAAGGACACGACCACCGGCCACTGGGAGTTGATGGGCTGCGCTCAGGAGCAGCCGTTTGCGAGCTACGACGCATTTCCCAACGACTTCGTGGCAGAGCTCGCCCGCCGCGGTGAAGTCGAATTCCTCGGAAATTACGCCTCGTCTGGAACTGAAATTTTAACCCAGCTCGGCGAGGAGCACATTCGCAGCGGCAAGCCAATCCTCTACACCAGCGCGGACAGCGTCCTCCAAATCGCCGCACACGAGGAACACTTCGGCCTCGAACGCCTGCTGCAACTTTGCAAAACTGCTAGAGCGCTGCTGGACGAGCGAGACATGCGCGTCGGACGCGTCATCGCACGCCCATTTCTCGGGGACTCCGCCGCCAACTTCATGCGCACTCCGAACCGTCATGACGAATCCCTCATGCCGGGAGAAACTCTACTGAACCGCCTGCAAGCCCAGCAGATCCAAACCATCGGCATCGGGAAAATCGCGGACATTTTCGCAAACTCAGGCGTCAGCGAGTCCCACCCCACAAGGTCCAACGCTCACGGCATGCAACTCATCGACCATCTCTGGAGGGACGCGCGCCCAATGCCTCATTTCATCTTCGCAAATCTCGTCGATTTCGATTCGCTCTTCGGCCACCGTCGTGATCCGACCGGCTACGCAAACTGCCTAACGGAGTTTGACCAATGGCTCGGCAGTTTTATCCCACACATCACCCCGGAGGATCTGGTGATCATCAGTGCGGACCATGGCAACGATCCCTACCACCCGGGAACCGACCACACGCGCGAGCAAGTCCCGGTCATGACGCTCGGCCTCAAGCGCCCCCTGACGGACGGCAGCTTCGCCGATGTCTCGCAATGGATCGCCCAACGATTTTCCCTCGCCTAGCCACGGAAAACGCACAGCTCAGCCCCTTAAAATCCCGCCAACTTCCGCGCCATTCTCGGGAAAAGTAGAAAGTGAAATGGCAGCACCGCATACCAATACAAGCGCCCTAACAAGCCACGTGGCCGATAGGTCGCTGTTTGCCGGAGCTCAGTCCGGGTGATCTCAAAATCCAACCACGCCTCGCCGGGAAGCTTCATTTCCGCGTAAAGGATCAAACGCGCGCAGTTAGGATCGCTCTCACGATCCGCCAGAACAACCCGCCAAAAATCCAAAGCATCTCCCGCGCGCAACTCTCGCGGATGCCGCCTGCCGCGCCGCAGACCCGCACCGCCTGCCAAGGTGTCCAGACGACCGCGAATTTTCCACGCCCAGTTCATCGACGGCCAACCATACGCGCCGCCTAACGACCACACCGCATCCAGCACTTTTTCCCGATCCACGCGCAAGCCGACACTCTGCCGGTCACGCAAAACCCCATGCTCAGGCACCCGGATCGAACGCAGGAAATCCGGATCCAAGCGCCCGGATGCCAAGGAATCGATCCATGACGACGGCACCAGATTTTGCGCAATTCTAGCAAACGCCAAATCAATCGCCTCCCGATAGGAAATCAACTTCTGCGGAATCCATGCCTCAATCCGGTGATCGTGACAAATCGTCTCATTCCGCAAGGACTCGATCAGTGACTTCGCCAAAGGCAAAGTCGTCGCCGTCACGAAATGCAGCCAGTGCGCAGAAAGTCGCGGCGTGAGCAGAGGCACGGAGATCAAGTAGCGCCGCAAGCCGCGAGCCTCCGCATATTGCAACAAAACCTCCCGATAAGTTAGGACTTCCGGCCCGCCAATGTCCAACTCCTGCCCGAATGTTTTCGGAGTCACCAAACACGCGGTGAGATAGGCCACCACATTCCGGATCGCAATCGGCTGGCAACGTGTCCGCGTCCAACGGGGCGTGATCATGAAGGGCAATTTCTCAACAAGATCCCGGATAATTTCGAACGATGCCGAGCCCGAGCCGACGATGATCGACGCCCGCAGAGTCGTCACCGACAAGGCACCAGAACGCAAAATCGCATTCACATTCTCGCGCGACTGCAAGTGATGCGACAGAGCCCCCGCAGGCACCAATCCGCCCAGATAGATGACGCGCCGACAAGAGGACCGCTGCAACCAATCGACAAAATTTCGCGCGCAAGCCGCCTCGCGCTCCTCGAATCCATCGCCCGCGCCCATCGAGTGCAGCAGGTAATACGCCGCATCCAAGTCCGCTGGCAGCGCAGGCAAATTTCCGGCATCCAGCATATCCCCCTCCACCAGCGCAAGCCGCCCATCCGCTAAAAACGCTTGAAACTGCGACGCAGGAAACCGCGCGCGATCCCGCACCAGCGCAAGCACTCGGTGACCCTCCTCCAACAAGGCAGGAAGCAAGCGGAGTCCGATGTAGCCGTTGGCGCCAGTGAGAAGAATGTGCAAGTCGTGACTTTAATCCCGGATTCGCCCCACTCAACAACTCACAAGCTCAGCGCGCGGAAAAAAATTTCACACCGCATCCGCTAACCCTCCAAATACCCGCTCAGCGACTCACGCAAAGTCGTCCGCGCGCGGAACAACAGGCTCTTCACCGCAGAAACTGACAACTCAAGCACTGCCGCGATCTCCTCGTAGCTCATCTGCTCATAGCGCCGCAAAACCACCGCCATCCGCTGGGTCTCTGGCAGCGCGGCAATGGCCGCATCCACCGCCGCTTGCAGTTCCGCCTGCAACAATTCCGCATCTGGCTGCCGGTCCGGACTCGCCTCCAACGAATAATGCGAGTTTTCCTCACGCTCATCTGCGGAAACTTCCTTTTTCCGACTCCGACGCCGACTTTCGTTAAACACCAAATTTCGCGCAATCGTGAAGAGATACGTCGTGAACTTCGCATCCGGCCGATAGCGCTTCGCATTGCGCCAAATCCGCAAAAACACCTGCTGCGCAATGTCTTCCGCCTCCGCCGGATTGCCCAACATCTTCGCCACCGTGCCCACCACCACATGCTGGTAACGCTCCACCAACTCACTAAATGCCGCATGATCCCCCGCGCCAATCCGCTCCATCAACACAAAGTCAATGGTGCCATTCGCAACGGGTTCCGGAGTGGGTTCTGCCTCCATGCGTGGGAAAAAAGGTATCGCGGCGATGTCGGCGCTCAACATGCCAACTCCAACCTCAGAAATCTCGAAAAGTTGCGAAAATCGCGCGCGACCTCAAAGCAAAGCCGCCTTTGCCCACGCCTCCACCTCAGGATCCAGAAAGAGTTCTTCCAGCACCTCACGCGCCCAATCCTCGCGCTGGGCGAGCCGTTGCAACATCCGCCAAGCGACGACCTGCACCGCCGGCGACTCACTCCAGACCACCTCCGCCAAGCACTGCCACTCCCGCCCCGCAAGCCTTTTTGGGCTCTCCAAAACCTCGTGACACGCCTCACTCAACAATAAAATCCGCTCCAGTTCTGGCTCGGCCGACACTGGCGGCACTTCATACGCACGCAGCGGAACCCCGGCGGCACCCGTGATTTCACACTTCGACTTCGCCCGCCTCGCCAAGTCTTTGCCAAGCGCCTGCAAGGCACTCACTCGCGCCTGGTGCATGTCATAGCCTTTTCCCATGAGAAAAAATGAACTCCAAGCTCAGAGCAAACCCTGTTCGCGGAGTTGCTCCTCCACCTCATCATACGCCGGAGCGACGATCCCCGCATCCCGGATGCGCTGAATTTTCCGCCGCACACCCACCTTGCTGCGCGGACCTGTCACCAAGTCCGTCACCCCACCAACAACAAAGGGCAACAGCGCCGCAACGCCGATCACTCCCAAGCCGATCCCAATCCCACGGCGCGCCCCACGGTGCATCAAATCTCCAAGCAGCAGCCCGGCCGCCGCTCCCAGTAGGGCCGGTGCGGTCAGGGCGCTGGTCTCAATCCATGCCGGATTTGTTTCAGAATACTCGTCTGCCATGAGTGAGGCTTATTCGCTTTCACGATTCACGACAACCCTGGAAAAAGAAAAATTGTCGCAGATTCCCGCTTTTCCTCCGCCGCAGTTTCCGCAAGGCTCGTGCGCAATGCCATCCCCTGAAAATACTTACGCCCTCATCCTCGCCGGAGGTTCTGGAACACGTTTCTGGCCTCTCAGCCGGAATTCCCGCCCGAAACAACTCCTCGATCTTTTCGGCAGTGGCACCTTGCTCGAACAAACGATCCAACGCCTCGATGGCCTCGTCCCCCTTGAAAATATCCTAATTCTCACGAATTCCCTGCAAGTCGAGGCCGTCCGCTCAGTCGCCAGCATGCTCCCCCCGGAAAATATTTTTGCCGAACCCGCCAAACGCGACACCGCCCCCGCCGTCGCACTTGGCATCGGCATCGTCGCCGCACGCAACCCGGAGGCCGTGATGATGGTCCTGCCTGCCGACCAGTTGATCCAAGACACCGCCGCTTACCAATCCGTCATGCGCGACGCTCTCACCACCGCAGAGAAGTCGGACGGTCTCGTCACCATCGGCATCCGCCCCACCTGGGCCTGCCCATCCTACGGCTACATCGAGCGTGGCGAACGCGCTTTCATCCCGGGCCTGAATTGCGAAAATCCTCCCGTCGAGGTGAAGCGCTTCCGCGAAAAACCCAACCCGGAACTCGCCGAGCAATTCCTCGCACAAGGCATGTTCTCATGGAACGCTGGCATGTTCGTCTGGTCGCTGCCCACGGTGATCGAACAACTCGCAAAGTATTCTCCTGAACTCGCCGGCTTCATCTCAGAACTCCGCCGCGCCCACGACCTCAACGCCACCGTCGAGGCACAATTCCCGAAACTCACCCCCATTTCCATCGACTACGCTCTCATGGAAAATGCCGACCGCGTCCTCAACATCGAGGCAACTTTCGACTGGGACGACGTCGGCTCATGGATCTCGATCGCGAAATACTTGGAAAAATCCGGCAATGACAACCGCGCCAACGAGCCAATCAGCCAGATCGACTCGGAAAATAACATCGTTTTCAACGCACGCCCCGGCACTCGCATCGCCCTGCTCGGCGTGGATGACTTGATCATCGTCCAGACTGGAGACGCCCTCCTCATCGCCAACCGCCACCAAGCGGACGCCATTAAAAAACTCTCCGACATTCTACCCGACGAACTCCTCTGAACTCACAATTTTCAGACTCTCCGCATCCCGCGCTCGGCATCGACCACGGCGACGCTCGCATCGGCGTCGCCGCGACGGATGATTTCGGCATCCTCGCCCATCCGGTGGAAACCATCGACCAAAGCAAGGGCGACGCCCTCGAAAGGATCGCCAAACTCGCAGAAATTCGGAAAATCCACACGCTCGTTGTCGGACTCCCCGTCCGCATGGATGGCAGCGAGGGCAGCTCCGCCGCGAAAGTCCGTGCCTTTGCCGCACGCCTCCAGCAGCGACTCCCCACGCTCCCCCTCGTGTTTGTCGATGAAACACTGACGACTTCCAGCGCCGCCGAGAAACTTCGCGCCGCCGGAATCAAGGCTCGCCAGCAAAAATGCGTCATCGACCAAGCCGCGGCCGTCGAGATCCTCAACGCATGGATGGGCGACGATCTGCCGCCCACCGACTGATATCCAACCCTCTGAGAACTCAAGCCACGTGCGCCTTAAACTCACCATCGCCTACGACGGACGCCCCCACCGCGGCTGGCAATCCCAAGCGGGTGGAAATACCGTCCAAGACATCATCCAACAAGCCTTGGAGGAAATTGCCAAACAACCGCTGCGCCTCCACGGATCCGGCCGCACCGACACCGGCGTCCACGCACTGGCACAAATCGCGCACTTCGACGCCCCGCCGGAGCTCTCGATGAACCCTTTCAACTGGGTGCCCGCCATCAACTGCAAGCTCCCGCCAAGCATCCGCATCATGGCTTGCGAGGAAGCCACCCCAGACTTCCACAGCCGCTTTTCCGCCATCGGGAAAGTCTATTATTTTGACCTTTGCACCGATCCCGTCCTGCCGCCTCTCAAAGCAGGACTCGCTTGGCACATCCCGCGCCAGCTCGATGCCGACGTCCTCTGGGATGCCCTCGCGCTGTTCATCGGCCACCATGATTTCCACGCCTTCGCCGCATACCGTGGCAACGAAACGCCGGACATCGACTGGTGCCGCACCATCGAATCCGTCGAGCTAACAACGCTCCAAGACGGATACCGCATCGCCTACACGGGCGATGGATTCCTCTACAAAATGGTCCGCCTCCTCACCGGTGGGGCCGTTCACGCCGCGCAAGGACGCATCCGCCTCGATGACTTGGCCACCCTGCTCGACCAAGCGCCGGGCCTGCCCCACGGGAAATCTCCCCTCTGCGCGCCTGCGGACGGACTCTATCTGGAAAAAGTCATTTATCCAGATTGATCCGTCCGAACCGCAGTCCTCAAGGAGTGCCGAGAAATTTCAAAACGTCGGCAGCCTGCTCTTCCGTTGAGGCGCTCATATCACTCCAAACGAGCTTTCCATCCTTGAAGAGAAAGGCCTGCCGCTTGGAAAAACCCATCGTTTTCGGCACACCGAAGGCATCCACCACCGTGCCGTCCGCATCCGCCAAGAGGTCGAAGGGCAACTTGTATTTGTCCTTGAAGGCTTTCTGAGACTTCACCTTGTCCATGCTCACCCCGTAAATTTTCACTCCGCGCTCCGTCAAAGCCACATAGGAATCCCGCAAACTGCACGCCTGCTTGGTGCAACCCGGCGTGTCCGCCTTCGGATAGAAATACACCAGCAAGTAGCCTGCCGCACCGACCTCCGCCAATTTCACGAGTTGGTC
>JBEGOB010000426.1:0-3973 GCA_041182265.1 Verrucomicrobiota bacterium
GCCTCGTCGTCACCGTGACCGGAGAATTTCCTCTCCTCACTCTCACTCCACTCGGGGAAAAAGTGATGCGTGGCGATTCTAGCTTCCGCCTCGTCTGGCCGGATCCCGAGGCGGGCCGCAAGGACGTCGGGCTCAAGGACCATGGCTTCGACGGCCAGCTTTACTCAATGCTCCGCGACATTCGCGAGCGCATCGCAAAACGCGAAGATGTCCCAAGCTACGTGATTTTTGGCAACAAGACACTGGAGGCCCTTGCGCGCTACCAACCAAGCAACCCACAGGAGGCCCTGCTAGTCCCCGGCATCGGTGCGGCTAAAGTCCAGCGCTACGCAAAGCCTTTCCTCGAGGCGATCCTGACTTGGAAAAAATCCAAAAAATCCTGAGGGCACGGACTTCTCTCACCCCCCTGTAAAAAAACAACTGCGGCAGGAAAATCCCACCGCAGTTGAACACCAGGAACTAAGCACACACTGAGAATTTTCAAGCCTCCGCGAAGTCGCCAACAAGGGGCTTGGGCAACGGCTTTTCTTTTTTACGGAGGGCGCGCCGCATCTTTGTCAACGCAGAGTTCTGAAGCTGCCGGATCCGCTCACGCGTCACGCCGAACTCGCGCCCCACCTCTTCCAAGGTCAGCGCCTTGCGACCGTTCAGCCCGAAGCGCTCATCGATGATCCGCCGTTCACGCTCGTCCAAAACGGCAAGCAAGCCGTCGAGCTCACCATGCAGATTTTTGTCAGAAAGCATATCCAGTGGATTCACCGCGCGGTCATCGCTGATCACCTCGCCAAACTCGGTCGCCTCGCCCTCATTGATCGGCGCATCCAAGGACGTCGGCCGATACGAAGCCTGCCTCAACAAGGCGAGCTTGCGATGCGGCAAACCGACTTCATCCGCAAGTTCCTCATCTGTCGGCTCACGGCCTAACGCTTCAGTTAAAATCGCCGCAATTCTGCGCATTTTTGCGATCTTATCCACCATGTGCACGGGCAGGCGAATCGTCTTCGACTGGTTCGCCAAAGCACGCTTGATGGACTGCTTGATCCACCACGCCGCATAGGTGGATAACTTGCCACCTTTCTCCGGATCAAAGCGTTCCACCGCCTTCATGAGACCGATGTTTCCCTCGGAAATCAAGTCCGTCACCGGCATCCCATAGTTGGAATAGTCCTGCGCGATTTTCACAACCAACCGCAAATTCGCTCGGATCATGTGAGACCGCGCCTCCATGTCTCCTTGCTTGATGCGCTCCGCGAGCTGAACTTCCTCTTCCGCAGTTAGAAGGGGAGTTTTCGAAATCTCTCGCAAGTAAAGTTTCAAGCTGCTGTCAGATTCGTAGGCCATAATAAAATTGGGTTGCTGTATGTTAAACGTCACGGGCGCTCTTTTATTCCTTTTTTCTTTTGAAAGAGTGAAGTTATCACCTTTCCATGGGATCCATCGTGAAGTCTGGAGCGCGACTTGTCCTTGGGTTTAGCAATCACCGTGCCCCATCGATCAAGATCATAACTCACTCATCATCAACATTCCGCAATTTACCCACTGTGACAGAATGCACGATGTTTGCATTCTGCCCACCACTTTGTGCCATTATGGCGCACGTGAGGTTCGACAAGTCGCTTTGCTTTGCACAGGTTCTCGCCCGTGCACGATTCACTCTATCCATTCGCCCGTCGCGGCTTGTTCCAACTTGATGCGGAAGTCGCTCACCACCTGAGCATGCAACTGCTGCGCACTGCGGAAACAAGCGGTCTGCTAGGTATCGCATTTCCTCATCAATCGTTAGACAATCCCGTGGAAGTGATGGGCCTGAAGTTTCCAAACCGCATCGGCCTCGCCGCCGGACTGGACAAGGAGGGCAACACGATCGACGCACTCGGACGCCTTGGTTTCGGCTGCATTGAAATCGGCACAATCACACCACGCCCACAAACGGGAAATCCGAAACCACGGCTCTTCCGGCTGATCCCACAGGAGGCGATCATCAACCGCATGGGCTTCAACAATCCGGGCATCGACGCGGGAGTGGAAAATGTTCGCGCAGCAAGTTCATTCAAGGGAATCGTCGGCTTCAACATCGGTAAAAACAAAGACACACCTAACGAAGACGCGGCGGACGACTATTTGAAGTGCCTGCGCAAAGCCTATCCAGTCGCAGATTACGTCGCGGTGAATCTCTCCTCGCCGAACACGCCCGGCTTGAGAGACTTGCAAGGCGCAGAGGCAAGCGCGCGCTTGCTAGAGGTCCTGAAGCGTGAGCAGCAGAAATTGGCCGCCACCCACGGCAAGCAGGTTCCCTTGCTATTCAAGGTCGCCCCGGATCTGGAGGAAACTCACATCCGTGACCTCGCCCGCGTCTTTTTGGAGGGCGGGCTGGACGGCCTCATCGCCACCAACACAACGCTGGACCGCCACGCCGTGGCCACGCATCCGCGCGCACACGAGGCCGGCGGCTTGTCTGGACGCCCGGTTTTCGAGAAAAGCACCACCTGCCTCGCCGCATTCTCCAGCCACCTCGGCTCGCGCATCCCCATCATCGGCGTCGGCGGAATTTCCTCGCTGGAAGATGCCCAAGCGAAAATCCGCGCAGGGGCGAGCTTGGTGCAAATTTACACATCCTTCATCTATCAAGGGCCGAAACTCGTCCGCGAGCTGGCGCAGGGGCTTTGATCTGAGAAACTTGGATTTCCCAGCAGCCGAAATTTTCTCTCGGGAAATCCTCGACGCCAATCCAGCGGCAGGTTGGAATCCAAGCATAACCCATGAGTATCCCCGACGCCGCCTCCCGCCTTGAAAATGCCATTGGTTCGGTCGTTCGGGGCCAGGCAGACGTCGTCCGCCGCGTCCTAGCCTGCATGATCTCGGGCGGCCATGTCTTGCTGGAAGATTTTCCCGGAACTGGCAAAACCACGATGGCCAAGGCGCTCGCCAAGGCGATCCACGGCGCGCAGTTCAAGCGTGTTCAATTCACTCCAGATCTTCTGCCGTCTGACATCCTCGGCATCTCTGTGCTGGACCCACGCACTCACGAATTCAAATTTCACCCCGGCCCGGTTTTTACCGACATTCTGCTCGCCGACGAAATCAACCGCGCCTCGCCACGCACTCAAAGCGCACTTTTAGAAGCCATGGGCGAGCGCCAGGCAACCATCGAGGGGAAAAGACACGAGCTCGACGGCCTGTTTTTCGTCATCGCCACGCAGAATCCCGTGGAATTCCGTGGCACTTACCCACTGCCGGAAGCTCAGATGGACCGCTTCGCCATGCAATGCTCGCTTGGCTACGTCAGCGCCGCCGAGGAGGCCTCAATCTTGGCGGATCAATCGGAAAATCACCCGGTGGACAAGCTCACCGCCGTGACCTCACGCGAGGAAATCGTCGAGCTCATGGCCGCCGCCAAACGCGTCCGCTTCAGCGAAGAACTCCGCCATTACGTCGTCGCACTCGTCGGTGCCACCCGCGGTCATCCCGCCATCCAACTCGCTGCCAGCCCGCGCGCATCCCTCGCACTGATGAAGGTTTCTCAAGCTCTCGCACTCTTTGAAGGGCTGGATTTCGTCTCGCCGGAAATCATCCAGTCGCTCGCCGCAGACGTCATCGCGCACCGCATGGTTCTCGCACCGGAAGCGAAGTATTCCGGCTTGAGCGCCCGGCAAATCGTGGCCGACATCCTCGAGCAAACGCCCGTCCCCAGCTAGCCCCACCCTTGGCTGATGAATCCGCCTGCCAACCCGCTTGCCAGCGATCCCAACGCGGAACGCCGCAGGAAATTTGAAAAAACGCTGCATCGCATTTATTTCACCGCAGCAGGCTTGCACCACTTCGTCGCACGCCGCACCCCCCCGCCCGGAATCGCCCTCGCACGTGTCCTCGTCCTCGCACCGAGCCTCGGCATCGGCCATGACCGGAGTTCCGTCTATCAACTCTTCTCGCTCAGCCTCGGCATGCTGGTCATTGGCATCCCATGGGCCATGTC
>JBEGOB010000427.1:0-4192 GCA_041182265.1 Verrucomicrobiota bacterium
TCCTTCATGTAGGCATAGTTCGGCTCATCCGCGCCGAAATACCGCCAAATCGGCTTCAATGGCTCAAGCGGTGCCGAAGCATCCACCCGGATCTGGACCGGAAACGAATCCGCTCGCATCACTGGTGCCAGCGCGCAAACAAGACACATGGCCAATGCATGGCTCGAAAATCTCAAAAGCATCTGGAAATCCTCGACAATAGCGCAAGCCCGTCAAGCTACCCATTTGTGGCAAATCATCGAACTCCACGAATTCCGGAAAAAAATAGCCACTCATCTCAGTTTTTATGAATTTTCCAAAATTTCAAAACGTCAACCGACTCAACACTGAAAAACTCTTGAAATGTCTCAGTGCCGAATTAATCCTAGTCACACATCCCACGAAACCTTCATGAAAACTAGCATTCTCGCCATCACCACCGCCCTCGTGGCAATCAGCTTTTCCAGCTGCGGAGCCCCCGCCGGACCGAACACACAACGCGGAGCCGCCACTGGCGCACTCGGCGGAGCACTCCTCGGCGGGATCATCGGCCACCAGTCAGGCCGTGCCCTCGAAGGTGCAGCCATCGGCGCTGCCGGCGGTGCCGCCGTCGGTGGAACTTACGGCAACGCCCGCGACCAAGAACAATACGGCCGCTATTAATCACCGTCCATTTCCCAGCGGGGCGTCCATTTTCCGGGCGTCCCGTTTTTTTTTGGGAAGATCTCTGAGTCTCACCCGTCTCAACTCCGACACCTGCCTCCGCTCATGCAACGACTTCTCATTTTTCTCACTCTTTTCTCACTTTGCACCATCACTCAAGGGGCAAAGTCAGGTGCGGACGGTGCCGCCATTTCATCCACCGCCATCTTAGTTTCCGAAAACGCCGCCATCGCCCCGGGCAAGCCTTTCACCCTGGCTCTCCAACTTTCCCACCCCGAAGGCTGGCACAGTTACTACAAAAACTCGGGCGGCGTCGAATTGCCGCCGGAAATCAACTGGTCACTCCCAGCAGGCTTCACCGCAGGCCCCATCCAATGGCCCGTCCCAGAAGTCAAAGATGGCTACTTCGGAAAAAGCCACATCCACTCTGGCAGCCCCATTTTTCTCATCGAAATCTCCGCGCCACCCAACGCACAAATCGGGCAAACCGTCACTCTCACCGCTGACGCTCAATGGCAAATCTGCAAGGAAAGCTGCATTAGCGAGGAAAAATCTTTCTCTCTCTCTCTCCCTGTCGCCGCAACTCCCACCTCAGATCCCGCGCAAACCACACTCTTCGCCGAAGCTCGCTCCAAAATCCCCTCGCCCCTTAAATCGCTCGAAATCAACGCAAGCTCGGACGGCGGAAATCTCGAAATCCGGATCTCTCCCGCGACGTCCATCCAAGGAACTCCCACCGATTTCATCCCGGACCAAGCCTTCGCTCTCGCAGCAAGCGCAGGCGGGCGTATCACCCGCGATGGCGGCGCTTGGAAAATTTCACTCACACGCGCGAAAATCGACGCCTTCGACAACCCAATCCCCCAAGGAAAATCCATCTCGGGCATCCTCGTCGCCCCACAAGCCATCCTCATTCCAGAGCTCCTGATCGCCAAGCCTCCCGCCCAAGCCTTGCCGCTTTCAAAATACCTACCGATCCTCGGCGGAATGCTACTCGGTGGCCTCATCCTCAATTTAATGCCCTGCGTTTTCCCCGTCATCGGCCTAAAAATCATGGGATTCGTCCAACAAGCTGGCGAAGATCGGAAAAAAATTGCGCTTCACGGCATCACATTCGCCCTCGGCGTGCTTGCTTCTTTCGGCGTCATCAGCGGCGTCTTATTTGCCGCACGCGTCGCCGCAGGAACCGGCGGCGACGCCATCGGATGGGGCTATCAACTGCAAAACCCTTGGATCGTGCTGACTCTCATGCTGCTCATGTTCGTCCTAGCACTCAACATGTTCGGACTTTTTGAGCTCGGGACATCCGCCACTTCGGTCGGTGGTTCGCTGCAAGCCAAACAAGGTCTCGGCGGCTCATTTTTCTCAGGCGTCCTTGCCACCGTCGTTGCCACTCCTTGCTCCGCTCCCTTCCTCGGTGTCGCCATTGGCACGGCCATCGCCCTGCCCGCCATCCAGTTTTTCGCCGCCTTCGCCGCCATGGCGATCGGCCTTGCACTCCCCTACCTGATTTTGTCGATCTTCCCGAAATTGATTGGTTTCCTCCCTCGCCCCGGCGCCTGGATGGTCAGCTTTAAACAAGCAATGTCGTTTTTCTTGTTTGCCACCGCTGGCTACCTGCTCTGGGTTTACGCGGGCCAAATCGGTCTCGATCACCTCCTCGGCCCGATTTTCGGACTCAGCGGCATTGCCATCGCCGCATGGATCTACGGTCGCTGGAATCTCCCACACCTGTCACGCCGCACCCGTGCGACAGCAATCGCACTCACCACAATTTTCGCAATCGGCGGCATATTCCTCGCAAGCCCACCGCAGAAATCCGCTCTCGTCTGGGAAACTTGGTCGCAGGAGCGCGTCGATGCCCTGATCGAAGCTGGCACGCCAGTTTACATCGACTTCACGGCTCAATGGTGCGCCACCTGCCAAGTCAACAAACGCACCGCTTACTCCGCAGAAGTCATCGAAATCATGCGCAAAAAAGGGGTCGTCGCCCTCAAAGCGGACAAAACCAACCCCAACCCCGCCATCGAGGCCAAACTCGAAGAACTCGGACGCACCGCCATCCCCGTGAACGTTCTGCTCGTGCCCGGCAAGGACCCAATCATCACCCCGGAACTTCTCAGCTCCGGATTTCTCAAGGAGCTTTTTGAGAAGGAAATTCCTGACCTCGCCCCAGCAGACCCATGACGGCTAAATCGCCTTCAACCGCTTACGGACGGCATCCAATGCGCTTTGACTCACCGCAAGTTTGAAATCCTTGCGCGAGCGCGGGTGATAAACTCGGAAAGCCTCCGTCGCACCACCCTGCTGGGCCACCGCTAACCACGCCGTGCCCACAGGCTTATCTTCAGTGCCTCCGCTAGGCCCGGCGATTCCCGTCACGGACACCGCCAAATCCGCACCACTTGCTGCCAGTGCGCCGTCCGCCATCGCAAGCGCGACTTCCTCACTCACCGCACCCTTTTCCGCGATCACATCCGCTGAAACGCCGAGCACCCCGACCTTGGCCTCGTTCGCATAGGTCACGAATCCATGCGTAAACACCTCGCTAGCCCCAGGCACATTCGTGATCCGATTCGCAATCAAACCTCCCGTGCAACTCTCCGCCGTCGCAAATTTCATGCCACGCTCCTTGAGCAGCCTCACCACCGTTTTTTCCATCGAACTTCCGTCCTCGCTGATGACGAACTGCCCAAACGCCGCCACTGCGATTTCCCGCCCTGTCGCCAGGGCATCCGCCTCACCGATCAAGCGCAAGTCCACCTCACCAATGTGCGCGCAGTAGCCATATTCCAAACCCGGAACCGCCGCTAAATCCGCATCGATCCCTTGGTGGAAATCACTCTCACCCACCCCTGTGAATTTCAATACCAAGGCGTCCCTGAAATTTTCCACGCCCGCCAAGGCACGCAAGCGCGGCACCACTTCGCCATGGAACATCGGATAGAGCTCACGCGGTGGACCTGGCAACAAAAATACTGCACAATTCGAACGGCCATTGATCCGCGGCGGCACATAGATCCCTGGGGCCGTGCCATTCGGGTTCGGCAAAATATCCGCGCCCACCGGACACAAGGCCTGCTTGCGGTTGGACTCAGCCATCACCTTGCCACGCAATGCGAAAAATTCCTCCAGCGCACGCATCGATGCCTCATCGGATATCAGATCCAAACCCATCACCTCCGCAGTAATCTCTCTCGTTAGATCATCGCTGGTCGGCCCCAAACCGCCTGTCACAATCACCGCATCCGCACGCCCCACCGCCTCTTCCATGCTCTCACGGATGGCATCACCGTCTGGCACCGTCGTCTGACGGGAAATCCGCAGCCCAAGTTTAAACAACTCCCGGCCAAACCACGCTCCGTGCGTGTTCAACGTGTTTCCCAATAACAACTCGGTGCCCGTATTGATGATCTCGATTCTCACGCGCGAATCTTGCGACATCCTCGGCCTCACTCAAGAGTGGAAATTTTTCAAATTTTACGCTGCCAGTGACTCGCCACCCACCACAAACCACCCGGCACCAAAAGACTCAAGGCCAGGGCCCACC
>JBEGOB010000428.1:0-5816 GCA_041182265.1 Verrucomicrobiota bacterium
CTATCAAGAGGTGGCGTGGAAGGCGCTGCAAAACGAAAGCGCGCCCAGCATCAAATATCTCGCACGCCGTGGCGCGACCACCTTTTGGGAAGTCTGGCCGATGGAAGCGGACGAGAAGGAAACTTACAGCCGCTCACAAAGCCATCCCTTCCAGGCTGGCTTCGGCAGTTGGTTTTTCTCGGGCCTCGCCGGTCTCGCGCCGGACCTTGAAAACCCCGGCTTTCGCACGATCAAGATGGAGCCGCAGATGATGGACGGACTCGACTGGGTGAGGTGCTCGTTCAACTCGTCGATGGGGGAAATCAAAAGCTCATGGCACCGATCCAACGCTACATTCACATGGTAAATCACGGTTCCACCGGGCGCAGTGGCACGGTTGAGAGTGCCCGGTCGCATCAAGCAGTTGCATCCACAATCCGCCGCACCGCTAGCCATCATGCATGCGGATGACGCGCAAGGAGCGGCGCAACGATTGAGTCTTCCCTCCGGCGAATTCACCATTGTTTCCGAGTTCTAGCCGTGTTTCAGCGAAGTGCTTGGCTTGGATCGCACCGCAGATTGGGGCGTGAAATATCATCCCTTGGGATTGTTGAAATCATTCCGGGGGAAGATGTATCCTGTAACTACGCCTAAACGCTCATTCAACGACCCAGCCCGCTGAAATTCGCGGTTTCACATCAACACTCCACAGATTTGTGCTGCCGTTAAAATCGGACAAGCCTCGAAAACTAGCCAATTCCCGTGCAATTCAAAAACCCAATCCCGTCCCGTTCCTCTCATCGGTGGCAAGAATGCTGCCGTATGCCGCGTCCTGCCAGGATCGGCAAGCGGCATGGTTTCGCTTTGGTGGTGACGCTTTCACTGATGATGTTGCTGACTGTTATTGCGATTGGCTTGCTGGGTCTTTCGCAGATTTCGCTGAGGACGGGCGGGGCCGACAACAGGCGGCGGGAAGCCCAGCAGAACGCAAGGCTCGGAATGATGATGGCGCTTGCCGAGCTTCAGCGCACCTTAGGACCTGATTCACGGGCAAGCCTTCGCTCCGATCTCTTGGCGGACAATCCCGCTTCCCCCAGAGTTTTAGGCGTGGTGAAAACAGTGCCAAAATCGAATTCAGCCAGTGGTCCGGCTGCGTATTTGAAAAATCTCAGGACGGATGCCGTTGATGAAATTGATTGGCTTGTTTCATCACAACGCAGTCTTGATCCGCTGACACAAGCTGCGCAAGCGGCGAGCGACCAGACTGCGGAAATACAGGGATATTATACCAATTCCGGCACGCGATCCCGCATTCTTGCAGGGAAAATCCCGGTGAAAAGTGGAAGCAGTGGCTCCAATCAGCGATCGGGGGCTTATGCTTGGTGGGTGGATGATGAATCGCAAAAAGCGTCCATTCACATCGCCGCGCCGGAGCAACTCGATGCAGGCACCGCATTCAAAGACCCTTGGAAAATGACTCCCTCGCAGCAAAGTCCGCTTCACCGTGTGGACTCAGACCCCAATGCGGCGAACTACGCGGCAGCGTCGGTGATCGGCTATAATCCTAACGATTCAGTGACGATCGGGAAGTTGTTAAATCCTACGCAAGCGGACATCAAATTCACAGTTTCCGGGCAGAAAAACTGGTTTCAAAGCAACCAACTCGACTTCACATGCTTTGCCAAAGGCTTGCCAGTCGATGTGACGACGGGCCGCCTGAAGCAAGATTTAGGTTACTATTTTGAGACTGGAAATGGACTTGGAAATGATGAGGCGGTTATTCGTGGAGGGGCTGCGGACAGCAGCTACAAAGGTCCAAAATTTGCGGGTCTCGACTACAACGCAAATGACATGCCACGCTTCGGTCGCATGCAGTCATGGAAGCAAATCGGTGCTGCGGTGACGGGCTTTGATGGGGGTGGTGTTAAGTCTCGGCCAAAAACACGCTCTGATAGCGGAGTCTCACCGGTGATTGCGCGCGCTGGCATTTATTACGCCCCGTATTTCGATCCCACTGTGACCACCCAAAACATGGCGCTCACGCCGGGTGGCGCTCCCACGCCGGTTCACGCACTCAATATCCGTCTAGCAGCCTATCCACGCGTCACCCTTTGGAATCCGACATCCGTGCCCATCACCGACGCCTCCTATCTATTTCAAGTCGGCATTACCAATCACTTCATGCTCTATGCGAAACAACCGGGTTCACAGGCGGGTAGCGCGAACACCGGTGCGGGAATCGATAACAACAATGTCCTTTGGTGGCGGAGCTTCGATCCTGCAGACACTCGAAAAATGATGTTCTACAACATGATGAACAGTTTGGCGGGGCTTGATAAGATTGATCGCGCGATGCCATTCATGACCTTCGCACTCAAGCTAGACAGTCCGCTCCTGCCTGGGCAAACACGCACTTTCTACCCATTGTCCTCGGGCACGCCTATCAATCCATTCACGCCCGCCAAGTTCCAGGCATTGCGCAGCACCAATCTTGGCACGGCCAATCTCATGGGAAACACACCTGCGGCTAACAACTATTTTCAGCTCACGGAAATCAATGGCACGCCGTGGGTCGGAAAAGTCTTCGCGAAGGCGGCAAGTGGCAATATGCCGATGCTTGCCAAGCCTGCGGTTCCGCAATCGCTCGACACCTATTTGTTCATGCGGCAGGCGGAAAGTGGTGCGAACTTCAGTGGAACTTGGACCCATGGTTGTGGCTATCGTCTTTGGAAAGTTGATGCCTCCGCTCCGCCTGAGCTTCTTCAGGAATTTTTCTCTGCGGAGCATGCCGCTGGAACAGATGGGACACTTGGATTTCCAAGTTATAGCATCAGCAATGCCCAGTTGTATGACGATCCGGATGATGGAGTGGATGCGCCGGGGCAGTCTCTCGTCAAAGCCTATTCCAACCCCAACCAAGAGATTAGTTCTCGCCGCGGCCACCAAATCTATCTCAGTTTTGCATTGGAAGATCCGAAGACGGATTTCAACAGTGTGTTTCAAGACGGGACGAAGCAGTTCGCGTCCTTGCTCCACTACAATCCACGAAGCCGCTACATCTTTCCCGGAACCTTCGAGGAACAGAAAACTGGAACTGGAGGAAGTGCGTTTGATCCCGCAATCCAAGGCGTGCGGCAGGAACTTTATTCTGAAGGGCGTCCCGAAGCGGCATGGATCAACGACTGGCCGGTGGACTCCTATCAGTCATCCGAAGATGGCTACGGCAGCAGTGGCGATTACGGCACGGCATCGCTTTACGATCTCAACTTGAATTCCAACGGACTTGCCTATCCATTCTACGATTTTCCCCGCAGTGATGATGGTGTGTTGTCATTGGGCGATCTCAGTGCCGTGGATTTTTCCACGTATCCATGGCAGCCGGGGCATGCCTTTGGAAATAGCTTTGCGGATCCACGGGTGCCGCGAAGTGAGTTCGCAGTCGGCATCCCTCAAGCTCAGGACCACTTTCACATCAAGAGTCTCAATCTCGGAACGAATCGATACATCGATCTTTCGTGGCTGCTGAATCACTCGCTGTGGGATCGTTTCTTCATCTCGACGATTCCATATTCGGCCACTGGATTCACCGCATCGACTGGGAAAATCCTGCGCAATGCACGCCATGAAATTGTAGCATTACGAGATAAGACCGTGGTGGCCAAGGGCACTGCCTTTGACCAAGCAGCAGCGCAAATTCAGGTCAAGGGGGTCTTCAACGTCAACAGCACTTCAGTTGCGGCGTGGAAGAATTTTCTTGGATCGAATATGAATCTTGCGGTCAATGTGGAAAGCGGTGGGGGGAAAAGCAGTCCTCCCGATCAAGCTGGATTTGCTAGAAATCTCTATCCCTATCGTGCCGAGCCTGCGGCTGGAGACCGGGACATCGGGAGTTTGGAAGGGGGGCGTGCTGCCTTTGGGGCGAACCGATCTCTCACCGACGAGGAGTTGCAACTTCTCGCAGAAAAGACGGTTGAGGAAGTGAAAAAGCGAGGGCCATTTCTCTCCATTGCTGACTTTGTGAATCGTCGGCTGGTCGCTCCAGGTGACACAAGTCATGGCGAGTGGGCGGGCCTTTCAGGGACACTTCAAACGGCCATTGACCGGGTGACGGTGGAGGATCAGAAAATCAACTTTTATCTTCATGAAGAGCCAGACTTGAAGTTTAGCAAGAATTCCGTCCCCACCTATCTCCAACAAGACCACGTCGTCGGCATGCCCGGTGGGCGTGAGCAATCGCGGCTTGCGGGTGCTCCGGGATCGCTGACACAAGCGGATGTGCTAAGGTCACTGGGGCCTCTGCTAACCGTGCGTGGTGACACCTTCCGGATTCGATCGTATGGAGAGGCAAGGAATCCGACGACGGGTGCCGTCGAGGCGAGGGCATGGTGTGAGGCCGTGGTCCAACGTGGCGCACAGCCGCTTGATCCTGCGGATGATGTTGTCGCGCCGAATGAAACAGTGCATCCTTTCGGGCGTGCTTTCGAAATTGTCGGCTTCCGCTGGCTTCACTCAGACGAAATTTAACTTCATTATCATTGATAAGCCATGTCCATGTTGCGTCGATCCATCGCCACGATCTTCACCCTGTTGTGTGGAGTTTGTTTTTGTCAGGAAGATGATTTGAATTTTGAGCTCACCGATGCTGACAAGAAGTTGTTGGAGCGGGTTCCGGATATTCCGGGCTATCAAAAGAGGAAGCCGGGTGAGATTGCTTTCGCGGTTGTTTCTCCGGCGAGCGGGAACACGGAATACTTCTACATGCGGGACGGCGTGCCGGAGAAGCTGCAAATCAATACAGGGTCCATCCGGCGTTTTCAGCATGGTGTATTCGGCGAGGAGGGAATTATTTTCTATCAGCGCGTTGCGGAGTCGGTGAATCCTTCAGGTTTCGCGGCAGTGGGGCGGGCGGAATCCGCTGGGTTTGGTGAGGGGATCATCATCTTTCATCCCAAAGACGCAGCTCCTGGAAAAGATGTTCCGCGGATGCCGTTTATCGATCTATCAAAATCTTCGTTTGTGCCGGGCCAAGTGCGCCTGTTGAATTTAACGCCTCTGCCGCTTCTTGCGAAGTTAGCTAACACACCCGCGCGGATTCCGCCTTTGGGCAATTTAGTGCGCACGCCAAGCTCGGCGAATGGTCTTTTTCCTTTGCAAATCGCAATCGAGAACGAGGGCAAGACCCGCATGATTTATTCAAATATTTTCCAATCGGAAAATGACATGCGCGTTCTATTTCTCATCATTCCGGATCGAGGAAATTCGAATGCAAGTTCTCCCGCCCGCTGTTTGGTTTATAAAGACAAGGGCTTCGTTGCCCAGTGAGGATTGAAGAGTTCGAGTGATTTTCTTGAGCATGGATTCGGCCCGGTTTAGAAAGGTCATGACGGTCTTGTCAGTCGTTGGTCCTCAGAATTCGGGTGACAGGATATCAGTGCTCCGGGAGCAAGGAGTGGTGGGCTCTGATCCGTCGGTGTGCAAGGTTGGCGCGTTGCGTCTTATTGCGCGTTGAAGAAGTCTTCGTCGATTTCTTTGACTTCATAAGTGTCTTTAATTTGGACGCCGATATTGTGATTGTGCATCAAGCTGGCCAACTTGATGCCATTTATCAAAATGATTCTGTGATGGGCGTCATGGGCTTTTTTGATCGCGGCGGGATCAAAGTCAGAGGTCGTTACGAAGACACCTTTCATCGTGTCTCCACTCATCGCTCCAATGAAGTTTCTGATGTCCTTTTCACGAACCTTGCTGTCCGTGTATCGTTTTGCTTGGATGTATATTTTATCCAGGCCGAGTTCATCCTGATTGATGATTCCGTCAATACCGCCATCGCCAGACTT
>JBEGOB010000429.1:0-2993 GCA_041182265.1 Verrucomicrobiota bacterium
GTGGCCAGCGGGTGGTCATCGAGTCCAGCGAAGTTTCCGCGAGGCGCGATGTGGCGCTTGAGCTCACTGGGAGCGGTGGCGATGTTCTGGCGACGGCGGACCAGTGGGGCGTCGGTTTTGGCGAAGCGATCCGGGGCTGGGAGGCTCCTGTGGACGGGTTCTATCGCGTGAAGGCGACTTTTGCAGCGGGTTCTGGAGCGGCCAACTGCCGCGTCCGCGCGTATGTGCAATATGAGGCTGGCGACGTGAACCAAACGCTGGCGACGCAACAGACGATTGCCTTCAACCCACCGGCCAATCATCCAAGCGGAGGCGTGGGCTTGCTCCTCGCGGCGACGTCCACCTCCGGCCTGCCCGTCCGCTTCGAGCTGCGCAGTGGACCCGGTATTTTGGTGGGTTCAAATCTCACGGCAAGTGGCGGCGGCGTGATTGCCATCCGCGCCTATCAGGATGGCGATGCATCGTGGGACTCGGCTGTGCCAGTCGAACGCACGATCGTCATCATTGCGGGCACCGCGGATTCTTACGAGACGTGGGCGCAGGGGATTTTTGGTGCTGACTACGCGACACGGGGAGCCGCCGCGCATGACGCCGACGGTGATGGGCAAAGCAACATGGCCGAGTGGTTGGCGAAAACCGACCCAAGCGATGCGGCGGATCGATTCGAGCTTGCCTCAACATTGCGCGACGTGGCTGGGTTTCACCTGCGCTGGTTCGCCAGAGAGGGCGTGGAATATCGTGTGTGTTGGTCGCACGATTTCCTCACGTGGACTGAGTTTGCAAACTCGCGTGTGACGGGTGCCGGCGCCGAGGTGAGTCATACGGATTCCGCAGCCAGGGATGCTGGGAAATTCTATCGAGTGGAGATTGTGCAACCTTGAGGATGCGGGGTGGGACTCGATTGCGTGCCTGCTCGCCGAAGCCGATCTTGGAGGGAGGCGAGTGAACATCGGGATTTTTTTGCGCCAGGTGCATTCCTGTTCTTGGCATTTCCTGAAAACCCTATTGAGTTGCGTGTGAAGAAATGCCACCGGCCCTTGCGGACCGGTGGCGGGTTTCATCCAAGCCGTCGTTTTGATTCCGTCTCTTCCAGGAGTGAATCAAGCGGCGGTTTCTTCGCTTCCGGCAGAGCTGTTGCCAGTGCCGGTCGCGGACTTGTTGCGGCGGGTGAGGCCGCTGTTGCGCTCGCTGTAGGGAATGAAGCCCATTGCGCGATACAGCGAGCTGTCCTCGCCGTGGTCGGGATGGGATTGCACTCCTTTCACGATGACTCGCAGCATGTCTGCGAGGTATTTCAGCTTTTCGTCGCGGGTTTTTACCGCGGCGGAACGTGCGTTCGTGCTGACTCTCAAATCCTCATTGGCTTGCTGGACGGCCACGAGGGCCGCTTCAAGTTCAGTGAGGGGTTTTCCCGCGAACTCTGCGTTCGGGGCTTGGTGTTTCCACACCATGTGGATGTCTTCAGCCTTTCTGCCAGGCTGGCGGCGTTTGGTGGATGTATTCTTTGTCGCCATAAGCAAACTTCGATTACAGGGTGAAAAACCGAGACGGTTCTCCCGGATCCGCACTCGCGGTCGGGCCGTGCCGGGCATTCGGGTTTCCGAACCGGAGGTCTGCGTGGAGTCCTCCGCATGGGAAAAGGGTAGGGATGGCTGGTGAGCCGTCCGAAAGGGTGCTGGTGCTGGTTGCGTGTTTCATGCCGGTCAGTTTTCCTCAGCTATACCAAAGAGCGGTTTCACCTGATGGTAGCCTACCAGCTTCGGGTGGATCCGGAAATCGTTGGCCTCGCGCCGCAGACGCCCGGCAATGATGGCGGGGTGAATGCAGTGGCGCTTGGCCGCAGCACGGATCTCCCCGGCATCACGCAGGTGGCGCAACTGCTCTTGCCACACCTCGGGAGCGATCAGGGTGTCCAGCGCGAATTTGTCCGCCTCGGTCTCGTTGGGGCTGCTTCTTTTCGAGTCGATCTCCACATCCAGAATCGCAGGATTCGTGGGGGAGAGGTGCTTGAGGACGTGGCAAATTTCGTGAAACAGGGTGAACCAGAAATTGTCCAGTCGGTCGTGCCGCAGCGTAAGCCCGATCACTGGGCGGTCGTGGGCACCCAGCATTGCGGCACCGTCGAGATGAGTTTGATCGAGATGCGGCTCGATGATCACCGCGACGCCCATTTCCTCCAGTGCCTTGCAGGCCAGCCGCGGGCCTTCCGCGAGGCTGCTCAGCCCGGCTAGCCAGCGCAGGAAATTTTCGTCCAGCGCCTCGGATGCGTAGGGGGGAAGTTTCTTCTTCTCCTCGGCCGCCCGCACCAGCACCCGCTGTTGCCAGGCTTCCAGCGCGTGGGGATTGATCTTCGAGTTCGCACCGCCACCCTGCCGGCAATGGACCAGTTCGCGGCGGACATTTGATCCAAGCCGATACAGGTTTTGCAAGAGTCCTGCGAGGTCTTTGCGGTGCGTTTGCCAATCTTGCGAATGACTGGGGAAATAGCCGCGCTCATACATCTGCTTCATCGGATAGTCCTTGGGATCACGCGTGACATCTGCACCAGGCACGGGCGCGGATGGCTCGGGATCCGGCTTATCCCTACCGAGCAGAGAGTCCGCCGGGATGTGCCATTCATCACGCAGGCGGCGGATCATCTCGGTGGTGAGGCCGCGCTTGCCAGTCATGATTTCACTGGCACGGCTCGCACCTCCTACCAAGACGGCAAGATCTTTCTGCCGGTAGCCCATTTGCTGCATGCGGAATCGAATGGCTTCAAGAGGTGTGGGTGGTAAAATGGCTTGGGTTTCTTTTTCATACTTTGCAATCAAGACGATTAGGACTTCGAATTCATCCTGCTCGGCTTCGGTTAGGTGCTCACCTCGCACGGCAAGCTGCCTGACGCGCTTGAGCGCTTCGGCATGTTGCTCGGGAGTTTTGAGTAGTTTCATGATAGGTGGGTAGCAATGGCTTGTATTTTTAGTGGCTTGGGGGGCAGGGAAGTTCGGTGA
>JBEGOB010000430.1:0-12399 GCA_041182265.1 Verrucomicrobiota bacterium
AGATCGACGGTCGTGACGCCGCTGCTGTCGATCTCCACTACCTCGCAAACGGCAGCGTCTCCGGAACCGTCATCCTCCTCAAGGACGCTGGCATCTCGGATTCAGACATCGAGTCGCTACTCTCGTCCCTCGACGACGAGTTCCTGCCGGACGGCGAGCTCGAGCACGGAAATCTCACTTACACCATCGTCCGAGGCGAAGTGCTGGGGAACTGGGAAGCCCGTTCAGGCGAAGAAAATCATCATTGATAAATATCCCGCCGATTTGGTGTCGCCATTTTTAGCTTCGATTCTCCACACTCACATTCTTACCGTTACCCATGGACGCAATTTCCCTCCATTCAAGCATCCTCGATGGCTACAAAGACTATATTCAAAGTTTTATTGATATCCATGATGAAGATATCCAGAAGAAAGTCGCAGAGTCGTTGCAGACTCGCAAACTTTGGCCTGAGCCGCTCATTCAATTCCATCCATCATTTGAAAAAACGGGTTCTGGCGATGCACTGGGAGCGGATGGTACGCTCCATCAAGAAGTTGGCAGAGTGTTCAAGGGCTTCTCCCTTTACTCGCACCAGATTGAAGCAATGCGCCTCGGGGCCCAACCTCGGAGCTTCGTGGTTACATCAGGGACGGGCTCCGGCAAGTCTTTGACTTATCTCGGGTCGATTTTCAATCATCTCTTCCGCACGGGGGCTGGCCAAGGTATTCAGGCAATCCTGGTCTATCCCATGAACGCTCTGATCAACTCTCAAGAGGAGGAATTGAAAAAGTTAGCCGACGCTTACGAGGTTAGAACGGGATCTCCATTCCCCTTGAAATATGCAGCCTACACCGGCCAAACCAAAACGGAACTTCGAAAGCAAATTCTCGATAGCCCTCCGGATATCTTGCTGACCAACTACATGATGCTGGAGCTCTTGCTGACTCGGCACGGTGAGCGGCAGATCCGGGATTCAATTTACGAGTCACTGCGCTTCCTCGTTTTTGACGAACTGCACACTTACCGGGGCAGGCAAGGAGCCGATGTTGGGATGCTCATTCGGCGTATTCGGGGGTGCTGCAAGTCGCCCGTGACGACCATTGGGACATCCGCGACTATGGTTTCGGCAGGGAGTTATGACGAGCAACGTATTGCTGTTGCAGGTGTGGCGGAACAAATCTTTGGAGATCCCTTTACCCCTGATCAAATCATTGGCGAAACGCTGACAAGATCTTTGCCGGGATCTGAAGTCCCGCCCTCAGAATCCAATCTCTCACAAGCAGTGATGACCCCCGTTCCTTCCTCAGGCGGAGTCGAGACCCTGCAGAGTTTCCCTACAGCCTTGTGGTTGGAGGGAGAAATTGCGCTCAGTGTGGATCTCAAGGCAGGTGGCAGACTCAAACGGGGAACTCCCCTCCAACTTGCAGAAATCGCCAAGCGGCTTGCCATTGATAGCGGTGAAAGCCCGGAAGATTGTTCCAAACACCTTGAATCCCTGCTCCTCTGGATCAGTGAAATTAATCTGGATCTCGTCAAATCCGGAAAGCGCTACACCATTCTACCGTTTCGTCTTCACCAATTCTTCGCCCAAACTGGCTCTGTTTATGCCACTTTGGGCAAGCTCGGAGAACGCTTCGTCACCTTGGAGCCCGGCGTTCATCATTCCGACAATGAAGGTGAACGTTTTATTTTCCCTCACGTCTTCAGCAGGGCATCAGGAAAAACTTACATCTGTGTTTTTCACGATACGAAAAGTGGTCGGCTTCTCCCTCGGGATTTCAGCAATCAGGAGCCTGCCAGCGATGGTCATGTTGCTGGATACATCATCCCCGGAGGGCTCGACGTATGGAATCCGGACGAAGATCTAGAAAACCTTCCGCCCGCTTGGATCCAAAACCTTGACGCCAAAAAAGTCAAAAAGGACTACGTTGATCGCATGCCCATTCATGTTTCCTACGATGCGGAGGGCAATGTCTCTATCGAAGAGTTATCCTTGCCGTTCGAGGGGTGGTTTATGCGTTCCGCGCCGAAGGGACTTCTCTTCGATCCCACGGCGGGTCTCTTTTTTGATGGAAATACGAACGAACGCACCAAGCTCACCACTCTCGGCAACGAAGGCCGCAGCACCTCCACAACCATTACTTCATTTCTCGTCCTCCGCGAGATGGAGGCACGCGGGTTCCACGTGAAGGACCAAAAAATTCTAAGCTTCACCGACAACCGTCAGGACGCCGCGCTGCAAGCCGGTCACTTCAATGACTTCATCCGCGTCGTCCGCGTTCGCGCAGCAATTGCTCGTGCCTTGGCTGCCGCACCCGGTCAGACCCTCAATTACAAGCAGATCGGCGAGGCCATCTTTCATGAGCTGAAACTTGATTTCGCCAGTTACGCGCGGTCATCCGATCCCAACCCGTTTCCAGCCGTTCGCGCCCAATACGAGGAAGCCTTTAGTCGTTACCTGACCTACCAGGCCATTCACGATCTCCGCCGTGGTTGGCGTGTCATTCTCCCAAACCTCGAAAAATGCGCTCTTCTCAGTATCGACTACGAGCATCTCACAGAGAATGCGGCCCATGAGCCAGGCTGGGGCGGCGTCCCATATATCTGCGATCTCGACCCTGCAAAGCGCATCGTATTCCTCCGCAATGTTCTCGATTACTTTCGCCTCGAATACGCCATCAACAGCCAGACTCTGTTGGAGTCCTCCCATCTGATCGAAGCCGATAAGGAGTTTCGGGATAAGCTACGCAATCCTTGGACCTTTGAAGGCCCTGAGATTTTTCGTCCTTCTTTCCTGCGCACCTGTAAGTTAAACCGTCGTGAAAATCGCAGTGGATCGCTGGGACTCGCCAGTGCCTTTGGGAAATACATCAAGCACTTCATTCGTGATGAATTTGCTGGTGCGGTCCTGGATCGAAAGGGATATGACGAATTCCTTCCCGCCCTACTTGATGCACTCTGCCGGGCCGACTATCTTGTAACCCGCAAGGCTCGCTCGGAAACGAACGAAGATGTCTCGGTCTATCAACTCAAGCTCGACCATATTCTCTGGCGGGCGGGGGACCATAGCACCGTGCGTCGTGACGAGGTGAAACTCCGCAGCTACCGCGGCTATGATGAAAAGCCGAACCACTTTTTCCAGACACTCTATCTCACGGACTTTTCCACCCTTAAGAACTTGCGTGGCGCGGATCATACCGGCCAGCTCAAGAACGAGCCGCGCATCGAACGCGAGGAAGAATTTAGGGCCGAGTGGAAATTGCCGGATGGCTCGCCAAACGAGACAAAAATCCGCGCAGATTCGATCAGCGCTCTCTTCTGCTCCCCCACCATGGAGCTGGGTATCGATATCTCCAGTCTCAGCATCGTTCACATGCGAAATGCCCCGCCCAACCCGGCAAACTACGCACAGCGGAGCGGTCGCGCCGGCCGGAGCGGGCAAGCAGCGCTAGTCTTCACCTACTGTTCATCCTATTCTCCACACGACCGCCACTATTTCCAAAATCGCGAAAAGCTCGTCGCTGGTTCCGTGGAAGCTCCGCGCCTTGACCTCGCCAATCGCGAATTGGTCGAGTCTCACCTTAATTCTTTTGTTCTATCGGATATCGGACTGCCACAACTCCACGATTCCGTCACCGACATCCTCGAAATCGAACACCCGGGACTTCAGCTCCGTCCGGATGTCCGCGCACGCCTTACCTTGGATTCCGCGACCCGCACCCGGATCGCAAATCATTTTCGTTTATTGCTGGGACCTCTTCACTCCCAGCTAGGGAAACAACGCTGGTTCACCCCGGACTGGCTGGACAAACACATCTCCGCCCTGCCGGAGTCCTTGGACCAATCGCTCGCCCGATGGCGGACTCTCTACCGTGAAGCCCGCGCCAGTTTGAGCAAGGCCTCGCAGAGCATCGAAAGCGGACTGCTCATTTTCGGCAGCGACGAATACCGTCAACAAAAACGCCTACAAGACCAAGCCTCGATCCAGCTGAAGCTCCTGAAAAATGAGAGCTCTGGAAACGGCACGGAGATGACGGAATTCTACGTCTTCCGTTACCTCGCCTCTGAAGGCTTCCTTCCCGGCTACAACTTCACCCGTCTACCGGTTCGTGTGTTTGTGACGGAGGGCGATGGTGGCGAGTATATTTCACGTCCCCGGATCGTGGCTTTACGTGAATTTGGCCCGGGAAATATCATCTACCACAATGGTGCGAAATTCCGTATCAATCAAATTATTCAACCGGAAATCCCGACTCAGCTCCGAGCTGTCCGAGTCTGCACCTCATCAGGCTACTGGCTAGCCGACTCTGAAAACACTCTAAATTGTTGCCCATTCACAGGTGTGGATTTGACCGAATCGAATCATCGAGAGGATTTCACTGACGTGCTACCCCTCGCCGAATGCAAAGCGGAAGTCCGCGAATACATCACTTGCGAAGAGGAGGAGCGCCGCCGTCTCGGATTCGAAATCGAAACCTACTTCTCGGTGCCCGATGGCGATATGTCCCGCGTCCAACGTGCGGTGGTTCGCTCTGGTGTCGATGATTTGTTGAATCTCGCATTCATTCCTGCAGCCCGCCTAGTTCAGCTTAACCGTCGTGACCGTGGCAGAAAGGACGAAGGGTTCCCCCTTGGGATGGACACCGGGTTCTGGAAAAGCAACAATCAGGATTCTACTGCCAAGGAGGAGATCCGCTCCGTCCTCATCCAAACTCATTCGACTGCAGACGCCCTCTACATCGAGCCAGTGAAAAGCCTTGGCCTCACTCGCGACGGCGTCCTCTCCCTGATGTATGCGCTCAAACGTGCTATTGAAAATACCTTCCAGATCGAATCCTCCGAACTGGGAGCCCAACCTATGGGTGGAGCCGATACCCCGAATCTGTTTCTCTATGAAGCCAGTGAGGGCAGCCTTGGGGTCTTGTCCGAGCTAGCCAATGACAAGGATGCGTTCCAGCGGGTTGTCGCTGAAGCCATTCGTCTCTGCCGCTTCGACGATAATACCCAGACCGAACGCGCCACCTACGACGACCTTCTCAGCTACTACAATCAGCCGCATCACCTGATACTCGATCGCTTCTCCATCCAGGATGCCCTGAACAAAATGGCAGCCTGCACGATCGAAGTCCGGACCTCTCAGAGCGGGCTCACCTATGATCAGCAGTTCGCGCGATTGATGAAGGACAAGGATCCAACTTCCTCCACCGAGGAAACATTTCTAAAATTCCTACACAAGGAAGGCCGCCGTCTCCCGGACGAAGCGCAGAAAGGTGTGTCCGGCATCTACGTGCGGCCGGACTTCTTCTATGCTCCTGACACTTGGGTCTTTTGCGACGGCTCGCCTCACGATGAAGCCAAAGTCATGGATGATGACGCATCCAAACGCGACATGATCCGAAACAAGGGAGACGAAGTCATCGTTTACCACTACAAGGACGACCTCGCCGAGCTCGTCACCCGCTACCCCGACATCTTCAAAAAAGTCCGCTAATGCCGATGCCTCCCACTCTTTCACGACAACCCGGCACGCTCGTTAAAATCCGCGAGCGCGACTGGGTTGTGCAGCCCTCCGATGACCCGGAGCTTCTCATGATCAAGCCGCTCGGCGGCTCTGATGAGGAAGCCACTGGAATTTTTCTCCCCTTGGCTGAAGCTGCCGACCAACCGCGCGACGCTGAGTTTCCACGGCCCGGCCCTGAGGACCTCGGCAACTTTGCTCGTGCCCGCCTTCTCCATGATGCCGCACGTCTAGCCTTTCGCAGCGGTGCGGGACCATTCCGCGCGCTGGCTCGCATTTCGTTCCGCCCCCGTAGCTATCAGATGGTGCCGCTGGTCATGGCTCTGCGCCAAGAAACTGTGCGCTTACTCGTCGCAGACGACGTCGGTGTTGGAAAAACCATCGAGGCCCTCCTCATCGTTCGCGAACTGCTCGACCGCCGCAAGATCCGCCGGTTCGCCGTCATCTGCCTTCCCCACCTTTGCGACCAATGGCAGCAGGAAATCCGTGACAAGATCGGCGTAGAGGCCGTGGTCATCCGCTCCAATACCCAAGCCCGCCTCGACCGGGAAATCCAGGGCGACACTTCCGTCTATCAATTCTACCCATTCCAGGTTCTCTCGATTGACTACATCAAGCAGGACTCCCGCAAAGCCACCTTCGTTAATGAGTGTCCTGAGCTCCTGATCGTGGATGAAGTCCATACCTGCGCCCGCCCCCAGGGAGCCGCGGCTTCGCAGCAGCAACGCCACGCGCTGATCAAAGCCATCGCCGCTAAGCCTGGTCAGCACCTCATCATGCTCTCGGCCACTCCTCACAGCGGAAAACCCGAAGAGTTCGGTTCTTTGTTAGGTCTCCTCGATCCCTCGTTCGAAACTCTCGATGTGGCCACCGCCACCCAGGGCGAACGCCAGCGCCTCGCTCGCCAATTCATCCAGCGCCGCCGCCAGGATGTGGAAAAATGGATGAACGAGGAAACGCCGTTCCCAACCCGAGACTCCGGTGAGTTCGACTACGACCTTTCAAAACCCTACGTCGAGTTTTTCGATAAAGTCCTCGATTTCGCTCGCAGTCTTGTCGCCGGAGATTCTACGCCTGACCGCCAGAAACGGGTCCATTATTGGACCGCGCTCGGCCTTCTGCGCGGTGTGATGTCCAGCCCGGCTGCCGGCGTCGCCATGTTCCGTGCACGCCGCTCCAAGCTTGGTGGGGATGTCGTGAACGACGCTGCCGATGACGATGCCAGCCCTGTTCACGATCATCCGGAAGGCCACGAATCCGATCTTGCTCCCGTGGAAGTCGTCGAAGCCGCGGGGTGGTCCGAGTCCCAACAGCGCCGGATGCGCGAGTTCGAGAAAGAGCTTGCTGCCCTCACCGGGCCGAAGTTCGACCACAAGCTTGAGGCGGCCCGCATGATTGTTGAGGACTGGCTTCAGCAAGGCTTCTATCCGGTGATCTTCTGCCGTTACATTCAGACCGCCATTTATCTCGGAGAGCAGCTCAAACCTCTCCTCGCTAAAAAATTCCCCAAAGCCTCCATCGAAGTCGTCACCTCAGAGGATCCCGACGAAGTCCGCCGCGACCGAATCAACTTGATGGGAAATCACCCGCAACGCGTTCTTATCGCGACCGACTGCCTTTCCGAGGGCATCAACCTCCATGAGCATTTCACTGCCGTCCTCCATTACGATCTGCCATGGAATCCGAACCGCCTCGAACAACGCGAGGGGAGAGTGGACCGCTTCGGCCAACGCGCGAAAGAAGTGAAGGCCTTCCTTCTTTTCTCCAAGGACAGCGCCGTGGATGGTGTCGTCCTTGATGTGATCCTCCGCAAAGTCCGCGAAATCAAACGCGCCACGGGCATCAATGTTCCTTTCCCAGAGGACAGCAAGAGCATCATCGACACCATCACCCAGTCACTCCTCCTCAATCCCGACCGCAAGATCAGCACCCGCCGCTCGGATCGAAATCAGGTGGAGTTCAACTTCGAGGGATTTGATGAAGCTCGCAAACTCGACCTCGAAGTCTCCGACAAATACAAAAAAGCCGCCGACCGGGAAAGCCAACGCCGCTCAATTTTCGCTCAGGAAGCCATCAAAGCAGGGGAAATCGAACAGGATCTCCGTGAGAACGACGAGGCCATCGGGTCACCCGCCGCCGTCGAGGCCTTCGTCGTCGATTCGCTGAAAACACTCTTCGGCGTCCAGATCGACCGCGAGAAGCTCGGCTACCTTCTTTACACCGCGAATCTCCCACCCACCGCGAAGGCTCTCCTTCCCACGAAACCGACGGTCAAAGTCTCCTTCGAGTCCCCGACGCCCGAAGGTCACATTTACCTCGGCCGCAACCACTCGCTCGTCGAGCAGCTTTGCCAAATGGTTCTCGCCCACAGCATTGAGCGGAACCGTTTCCGCGCCGCCCGCGCATCTGTGCTCCGCACCGCAGCGGTCCAAAAAACAACCACCCTTCTGATGTTCCGCTGTCGCAATGTCATCGAGGAAAAGCGCAGTGCCGGCCACCAGCTCGTCGCTGAGGAAATGCTCCTTTGGGGCTACCGTGGTTCCCCAGAAGACAAGGATCACCTGACCCTCGACGAAGCTCGAGAACTACTCACCAACGCTCGACCCGCAGGCGATATCACTCCCGAACGCTGCGCCCGTATCATCGAAGAAAGCGTGGCTGCCATCCCGCAGCTCCGCCCCGCCTTCGATCTCCTCGCCGAGCAGCGATGCCAACACCTCGTCGAGGCACACGAACGCTTCTCCGCCCTTGTCGAAAAGAAGCGCTTCGGCGTCGTCTATCCCGTTCTTCCCATGGATGTCCTTGGTATCTACGTCATCCTGCCAGCAATTTGAATACCCAAGATTAGCACGATACACTTGACGTGTGTATTGTGCTTTATCAATGTATTGAAAATGATTTCCCTGCAACAACGCCTGCTCGACTACCTCGAACCTCTCACGGGAGAGCGGCCTGACCTTGCACCCGAGAAGGCCGCTAGCCTCCCTCTTTTTCTCCGGGAACGGTTCGATTTTCAAAGCATCCGCCTCTTTGGGAAACGCTACATTCTTGCTTTGGAGAGGGAAGGGGGCGACGCCGAATCTCCCGGTGAATACGAAAACCAGATCCGCCTCATGCAGCCCCAGTTCACGGAAGCTGTGGCGCTGGTCTTGCAGCGACTCCCCTCGTATGCACGCAACCGAATGGTCCGTCTGGGGATTCCTTTTATCGTCCCAGGCAGTCAGACCTTCCTGCCCGCAGCCCTGATTGATCTGCGCGAACGCTTCACCCAGCCAAAACCGGAAAAGGGGAAAAAACTCACGCCTGCCGCCCAGTGCCTCGTCCTCTACCACCTCCAACGTCAGCCTCTCGAAAACCTCCCACTGCGCGACATCGCGGAAAAAATCGGCTACTCGCCCATCATGCTCACCAAGGTGAAGGATGAATTGGAGGCCACGGGCATTTGTCGCACCGCCCGCATGGGCCGTTCCATTGCCCTTGAGTTCACCACCCAAGGCCGGAACCTTTGGGAAACCGTCCAGCCGGTCCTCGCCAGCCCGGTCAAGAAAACCCTCTGGGTTCGCTGGGATCAGCCAGGCGATCCGGCCCTGATCGCCGGCCTCACCGCCCTGAGCAGGAAAACCATCATGGCGGATGATCGGCTACCCACCTACGCGCTGCTTTCTGCCACCCTCCAAGCCAACCTCGAAAGTGGCCTCTACCAAGCTTGCCACGGCTCGGAGGACGCGAACCTCCGCCTCGAAAGCTGGAGCTACAATCCGCTTCTGTTCGGCGACACCCAGATGGTCGATCCGCTTTCCCTCTTTCTCAGTCTCCGGGACTTCCCGGATGAGCGGGTTCAGCAGCAGTTGGAAACCCTCATCGACGAAATCCCATGGTAAAAGGCCTCGACATCTTCCGTGACCGCTTCAGTGCGTTCGAAGGCTCCTTCATTCTGATCGGCGGTGCAGCCTGCGACCTTTGGTTTGACCAGCTCAGCCAGCCGTTCCGTGCCACCCAAGATTTGGACCTGGTGCTTCTGGTGGAAGTTATCGACGCATCGTTTGTGAAAGCCATGCGCGATTTCATCACCGAAGGCGGCTATCAATCCCGCCAGCGGACAAACGGCAGTCCCGAACTCTACCGCTTTGCCAATCCGACCCAGCCATCATTCCCGGCGGAAATCGAATTGTTCAGCCGCAATCCAACCGGCTTCGAGCTTTCCCCCGGAGAGGTCATCCCCGTGGCAATCGAAGCAGACCACCACAGTCTTTCCGCGATTCTTCTCAACGAGGATTACTACAGCCTCATCCGCTCTCACCACGACAACCGGGGCGGCCTGAATGTGGCCAATGCCATCTCGTTGATTCCGCTCAAAGCTTTCGCTTGGCTGGATCTCACCCGCCGTAAAGCGGAAGGCGAACCCATCGACTCCAAGAAAATCAAGAAACACCGGAACGACGTCTGCCTTCTCGCCGCCACCCTGCCGGGAGAGCCCGGCCCAGCACTGCCACCCTCGATTCTCGCCGACCTCTCCGGCTTTCTTGACGCCCTTCCGCCGGAATCTCCTGAATGGCAGGCGATCCTTGAATCCCTGAAAATGAACCCGGCCAGCCGAGGCATCCCAGCCGCAACTTTGTGCCGCACCATCCTTACCTATTTCAACATCACTCAGGAATGAGGTCCTTCATCCTTCATCCCTAATCCTTCACCCTTTCCATGCTCCACCCGTCCATCCGCCTCGAAGGCTCCATCCTTTCCGCCGACATCCTCGACGCCATCGAGCGGGGCGAGCGCGCGCACCAGTTGCCCCGGGACTTCGGCCTCGACCCCTCCACCAAGGTGAAGGATGAGATTGCCGATGCTTGGGCCGCCGCGCGCGCCTACTGGGCCGCCTACCAGGTGAAAATCTCACGGCTGAAGGAAGGGGCCACCGGCACCACCGAGACCCGCAACCAATGGCTCGTCCCGCTGCTCGGCCTGCTCGGCTATCAGCTCAACCTCACCGAGTCCGAAACCCTCCAGGGGAAAACCTACCGCATCTCCCACCGCGATCCCGCTCGCGACCAACTCCCCGTCCACCTCATCGGCTGGCACGAATCGCTCGACCGCCGCAGCACCGTGCCCAATGCCCCGCGCATGTCGCCCCACGGGCTGGTCCAGGAATACCTCAACCTCACCGAGCACCTCTACGGCATCGTCTCCAACGGCCGCCTCATCCGCCTACTCCGGGATTCCTCCCGCCTCGTCAAACTCACCTTCATCGAGTTCGACCTCGAACGCATCTTCACTGAGGAACTGTTCTCCGACTTCGCCCTCCTCTACCGCCTACTCCACGCCTCCCGCCTGCCAGTCAGCCAGGACGGGGCAGGGGACTCGCCCATCGAAATCTACCACCAGGACTCCCTCGACTCCGGCTCCCGCATCCGCGATGGCCTCAGCACCGCCGTCCACCGCGTCATTCTCGATCTCGCCAACGGGTTTTTGAATCATCCCGACAACCAAGCGTTGCGGGATCTAGCGAATGGCGAGTTGCGAATGGCGAATGGTGAAGACGCAAACGACTCTTCCACCACTTACCACTCGCCATTCGCCACTCACTTCTATTCCCACCTCCTCCGCCTCATCTACCGACTGCTCTTCCTCATGGTCATTGAGGAACGCGGCCTCGCCCATGTCCCCGGTACCGACAAGCGCCTCCGGGAAATCTACGATCTCGGCTATTCGCTCGCCCGCCTAAGAAAACTCTCGGAAAAACCCCACTTCGCCGATGCCCGCCACAGCGATGCCTGGCTCGCCCTCATCGCCCTCTTCCGCCTCGTGGACGAATCCGGCCGCGGCCTCAAACTCGGCGTCGCCCCGCTCGGCGGCGATCTCTTCAACGGCGGCTCTCTCGGCGTGCTGGAGGATTGCTCCCTCGACAACGCCACCTTCCTCGGTGCCCTCCGCCAGCTCACCCTCTTCACCAATCCCGTCACCCACCAGCTCATGCGGGTCAATTACGGTGCCCTCAACGTCGAGGAATTCGGCTCCGTCTATCAGGGCCTGCTCGAATTCGAACCCCGCGTCACCGAAATCGACGGCAAATGGCACTTTGCCTTCGCCCAAGGCGACGAACGCGCCGCCACCGGCTCCCACTACACCGAGGACGAACTCGTCCAGCCCCTGCTGAAGCATTCGCTGGATCATCTCATTGACGGTTGCCTCGACACCGGGCGGCGAATGGCGAATGGTGAGTGGCGAACAGAAGAAGAAAAACATCATGCCTATCAACTCATATCGCGATTTGGATGTCTGGAACCGGGGAGTGGATCTCGCGGTGAAAATCTACGAAACGACCCGCGAACTTCCGCCGGAAGAGCGCTACGGCCTGACCAGCCAGATGCGACGGGCGGCGGTGTCAATCCCGTCAAATACAGCGGAGGGATGGGGCCGCCACTATCCGAAGGAGTTCATCAGCTTCCTGCGCAAGTCCAACGGCAGCCGCACGGAACTGGAAACCCAGTTGATCATCGCGGAACGGGCGAAACTTCTCAATCCGGCAATCGTGGCGGAAAATTTGGCGGAGCTGGAGATCATCGGGAAGCAGTTGCTGAGTCTGGAGCGATCCATAGCGCGGAATCTTTGACCAAGACAGTGAGTGGCGAATTGCGAGTGGCGAATAGTAAAGACGTTCACGGCTCTTCAGCTTCTCTCCACTCGCTCTTCTCTTCCACACCACTCGCCACTCGCCACTCACTACTCGCCGAAGACGCTCTTCTGCGTCTTCGCGTCGCCGACATCTCCTGCGGCTCCGGCCACATCCTGCTCGCCGCCGCACGCCGCATCGGCATGGCCCTCGCCATCGTCCGCACTGGCGATGACCAACCCAGCCCCGCCGCCTACCGCGAGGCCGTCCGCGATGTCATCAAGAACTGCAT
>JBEGOB010000431.1:0-4138 GCA_041182265.1 Verrucomicrobiota bacterium
CTATCCTTTCTTACGATCATCCGACCGATCCTCTCAAAATCACCAAACTCACAGATCCGTTCAATCGCGAAGCCAGCTTTGAATACGATGGTGCCAACCGTCTCAGGCTGATCACCGACCCGGTAGAAATCGAGTCTGAGTTCACCTATGGCGCTGGTGATTTCATTGATGTGCTAACCACTCCTTACGGGGAAACCCACTTCACCGCCGGGCAAACCTTCGATTTTCCTCAGGTCGAATTTAGCAGTGACACCCGCAGGTGGATCGAAATCACCGATCCCAGGGGCCTGAAGCAGCGGGTTGAATATCGGCAGCTCGCCCCCGGCATCTCATCCGAAGATCACCTGTTCCCCACTCCACGTGGTGACTGGCCCAGCGGCGAGCTTGACGGCGTCATTGCCACTCGCCTGAGGAATGGCGACGGCATACGCCAGTATAGAAACACCTTTCACTGGGACACCAAGACGATGAGGGCGCTCAACAATGACCCTACCTCCGACTACACCAAAGCCCATATCTACCAGTGGCTTCATTCCGAAGACTTCCAGCGAATTGAATCTATCCTCGAGACCGAAAAGCCACCTCTGCAAAACCGGATCTATTACAATTATCAGGACCAATATGACGCCACCCTCGCAACCGGTACCGCTCTCGTCTCGAAAATCGCCAGTGCCATCAACGACCTCGGAGACAATACCGGCACCTCGCAGATTTCCCAGTTCGCCTATAACGATTTCGGTCATCTCACCCGCTCCATTGATCCGGTTGGGCGCGAAACCGAGCGTATCTACGATCCCACAAATAAGATTGATCTGTTGGAAATCCGCCAGAAAACCGGTGCCTCCACCTGGGAGACCCTAGCCACTTTCGCGGACTACGCCAACCACCTCCCAAGCGAGCTAACCGACGCTTCCGGCCAAACCACCAACCTCACATGGAACACCAAAGGCCAGTTGGAAAGCGTCACCGATCCAAACGAAGATCCCACCACTTACACTTACGACCACCGTCTTAACTTCGATCCTGAAAACGACACGCCCTCCGGCTACGGCTACCTCTACAAGATCCAAGGGGCTGTCACCGGTGACACCACCACCTTCACCTACGACAGCGCCGGGCGCATCCATACCGCCACCGACTCCGAAGGCCATGAGTTCATCCTCGCCTACGACGATCTCGATCGACTCGTCAGGCGAACCTACCCCGACGACACCTTCGAGAAATGGGACTACCTCCTTCTGGATGTCCACAAATACACCGACCGCCTCGGGCGCGTCAACAGCTATCTCCACAACGCCAATCGTCATCTCATGGTCGAGACCGACCCGGAGAAGCGCATCACCCAATACGACTACTGCTCCTGCGGTGCAATCAACCGTCTCATCGACCCCAACGGCAGCGTCACCCGCTGGAATTATGACATTGAGGGACGTGTCACCGGGAAGATCCACGCCGACGGAACCACCGTCTCCTATGAATACGATCCTTATAACGGACGTCTCCTGTCATCCACCGACGCTCTAGATCAAATCACCGAATATACCTATCATCTTGATAATAATCTCTACGAAATCATTTTCCCCAACGCCATTCATCCCACCCACAAGCACACTTGGATCTGGGATTCAAACTACAAGCGTCCCCATACCCTGACCGACGGCACCGGCACTACCGAATGGACCTACCACCCCAACGACGGCAGCACCTTGGGAGCAGGCCAGATCGCCACCATCGACGGCCCCCTCTCAAACGACACCATCACCCGCAGCTACGACACCCTCAACCGGCTAACGGGCCGCCAAATCCACGGCAGCGCCAACGCCCTCGCCCGCCAGTTCGACTCGCTTGGCCGCATGGGAGAGGAAACAAATCGCCTCGGCACCTTCGGCTACCAATACCTCAATCAAACCAACCAACCCGAGGTCCTCACCTATCCCGGCGACCACAGCACCCACCTGAGCTACAAGCCCAACATCGAAGACCGTCGCCTCCGGCGCATCGAGCACCGCAATGCCAACAGCAGCATCCTCGCCGCTCACGAATACGGCCATGATGCCGAAGCCACCATCACCAGTTGGAAGCAGGAACGCTCCAGCCTCGACACTCGCACTTGGCACTACGGCTACGACGCCGCCACCCGTCTGACATCGGTGATCCTTAAAAACCCTCTCGACGTCGTAATCAAGACCCATGGCTGGCAATACGATCCCGGCAACAACCGAATCGCCTCCGACACCGACGCTTCCGGGATCTTACCCACCCGCCACAACAAGCTCAACCAGCTTCTCGCCCATGGCAGCGGCCCCGTCCGCTTTGCTGGCACACTCGACGAACCCGGCACCGTCACAGTCAACGGGCAGGACGCGAAGATGCGGAACCAAACCGTTTTCGAAGCCTATCTCGACCTCCACCCGGGAACCCACGAGATCGAAATTGAAGCCACCGATTTCAGCGAAAACACCACCGCCCAGTCCTACGAAGTCGAAATCGCAGATGAACCAGAGACTCAGTTCATCTATGATTTGAATGGCAACCTGACCGTAAAAATTACCGCCACGGGCATTACTACCTTCGAGTGGGACGCCCTCGACCGGCTCAGCGCCATCATCCACGAAGATGCGACAAGCAGTCACTTCGCCTATGACGGCCTCTCCCGCCGCGTCCGGATCACTGAGAAAGACGCCACCGAAACCATCACCTCCGATAAACGCTTCGTCTGGGACGACCTCACGATCGCGGAAGAACGCGCCACAAACGGCACAACCGTCAACAAGCGCTTTTACCCGCAAGGCGTCGAACTGGTCACCGGCCCTGACACAGGCACCTACACTTACCGCACCGACCACCTCGGCAGCATCCGCGAAGTCGTCGATTCCACCGGCGTGCTCGCCGCCCGCTACGATTATTCTGCCTGGGGAGAATCCGACCTCGTCTCCGGCACATTCGACTTGGACTTCCGCTACACCGGCCACTACTATCATCAGCCCAGCGCCCTGCACCTCGCCCCCTACCGTGCCTATCATGCAAATTTAGGAAGATGGCTATCTGCCGATCCGATTGAGGAAGCGGGCGGGTTGAATCTGTATACTTATGTTGGGAACTCACCTGTTGACTTAGTTGATCCGCTGGGGCTTCAGGGGGCCAGAACCCCAAGAGTTATGCTAGGGCCGGGAGCCCGAGTAGGACCAGTGGGAAGTCCGACAAATCCATTTGTGTTCACCCGGGGAGCGGGAAGTGTCCCATCAGCGATTCCGCGAACTGATGCAAGATGTATCCGACAGGCCTGGCGTAACGCTTTAACCCCGCCTTCTCCAGGTTCAAGCCCAAATCGAGGAGATCGTATGACATTCACCTTATCAGAGGGAATGGCTATGGGGTATAGGTGGGTAGGTCCAAATCCGATCATGATTTTTAATAACTATAAGGGGCGTAGCGACTGGGTTGGCTTTAGGAATTCTGATTCAAGCCGTATATGGAGATTTCCTGCGCCAAAAAATTCTTCGAAAGCTCCTACAGGAATCCAGATGAACTTGGAAATGAAATGCCCAAACGGAGGGTGGTCAAACTATCATGTCAATATTCGATGAAGGTAAATGTCTAAAGCTTGTTTTAAGAGGACTCGGAGACCATGGGGGGTATACGGAGCAAGTAGATTTTGATCCAGCCAATTGCTCTGTGAGAGTGTCTGTTGACATAGGTGTTGACGGCCAAGAATGGGCGAATTACTTCCACGTTCAGGTAGTGACTCTGGAATTTTTGACTAGTGTACCTGCCCCTATGTGGGGTAAAAGCCTTTTGATTGTTCAGATCTTTTCATGGAATGATGTAGAAGAGGCCATTGAGGAGTTCCTGGCTGAAATCTCGACAGAAAGTTGGGAGGACGCGGTAAAGATACTTACCCGTTACATGGACTGGGAATATGAGGGAATGTAGAGGACTTCGAGCTTCGCGATGTGTTTTTTGGTGACCACAGCCTGGAAGCAGGACCCGCGAGTGCAAGATGCCAAACAAAAAAGAATGATCACCCCAACCACATCTCCAAGTCCGCCATTGCAGCCCTGACATTACCCTTAGCCCCTTCCGCAATCTGGCGGGTAATTCCAATAGGGACAGCCCACCGCCTCGCGAGGAATGCCGC
>JBEGOB010000432.1:0-3150 GCA_041182265.1 Verrucomicrobiota bacterium
GAACCGCGCCGCCCACCCTGCGATCAAGTCGGGCGACTCGAAAGCCGCCTGAAACCGGCCATCCTCGCCATCCCGCACAGTAAATCGAGCCCATTCAAACGGCGGACGCTCGGGGGCTTACCAATGACACATGGTGCCATGTAGTGACTGATACCGGCGAGGAGGGATGGATACACCGCTCCGTCATCAAATTCACCGAGTGATTGAGCGGGCGTGCGCGCTCAACTCCAGCGCAAACGACTAGCCAGTCCACACACGGCTCAAGGCTACCGCGTCGCCGTTAGAATTAAATTTGTTTTGAGTTAGTCTTAAGCAACATTATTTGCTTTTATCAACGCCAATTTCCATCAAAATCTTAGAGGCCTCAACCCAATCAGAATGATGCTGTCCTCCCAAATTAAAAAAGTAAAATGACGCAAGTGAAGCCAGATTTTCGGCCTCTTCTATCTTGCCATTATCCAAACATGCATTGGCCAGTTGAATCCGATCTCCCATGACATCCGCATGCTGAGTGACGGGTCCGCATTCAAGTATCAACTCACCAACCTCAACGCATTCACGGAGGAGCGTCTCAGCCTCTTGGCAAAGTCCTTTCTGGATCAAAATTCTTGCAAGCCCTGACTGACCAGCCCGCGTCTCATGATGATATATGCCATCGCGTTTTATTGCAGATTCCAGATCCTCTCTTAATATCCTCTCAGCACTACCGCAATCTCCATTGGATGCCATGATTGTGGCGATCCAAAAACGAGTCCGCTCCCTATGAGGGTGATTGACACCTAAGAACTCTTCTTGCCAGTGCAAAACATCCATTAATATCATTTGCGCCTCATCTGAGGAACCAGACAGGCACAATGACTTCGCCATATAAAACCAAGCATCTTGCGTAATCATTGCGTTTACACCTACAAGCCGTTCAGCGTTGGCGATGACGCGTTTGAGCATGCTGGTCGCGGCAGAATACTTGCCCTGAGCATGCCAAACCAGTGCTAGTTGCATTGCGGATTTAAGTTCATCGTCACACAAATTAATAGAGGAATGTCCAATCTTGATAAGTCGGAGAAGTAAGGCTTCCGATTCATTAAGGCGACATGTATTCCAAAGAACGGTCGCCAACGTTGCATACATCGCGCGGCAATCGACATCCCCTATCCCAAAATGCTGGTCGGCAGCGGAACACACTTCGCGCAAAACTCTTTCACACTCATCATATTCACTTCTGATTCGCAAAAACTCTGCGTAATCACGTTTCTTGAGTAGATAACTTCTATAATCACCAGCGACTAACTCAGAATCGTTACCAATCGATTTTTGGTATATTATCTTCACTCTAGCATCGGCAAATCCTGCAAACACTAAAAAGTTAGCTGTTGGAATCGCAAGATTTGAATCGTCCGACCAAGACTCTAATGCTATGGAGTAGATCAGACTTAAGTCGATTTTTGTTCCCATGATTAACCAATAAGACAGCAGCTCGATCTGACTTTGAGCGAGTATTAATGTGAAAATTTCCCGGCATGTAAGGCACTCCTTGAGCTTCTCTTTCTCATCCGCCTGCTGCCACTGCCACGGGAGTTCTTCCGCGACGCGGGAAGTCACTTTCTGTTGGTCAAACCACTTTGCCAGTCGGAGGTGTGCCTCTTGTCGTTTAGGTGTAGGCAGGTAGCGGTCTTCCACGGCCTTGCGGAAATAGTCGTGGCCGAAATTCAATCTGCCGCCGGATTCCAAGATTGCCTCGTCCAAGGCGTTGTGGATGGGTGCCCAAGTGGCGGGAACCAAGCCCGTAAGTGCGAGCAGTTCATCCTGCGCGAGCCCGGCGCGACTGGCCCAGATCGCTTCCATGGCGGAGCGCACGGATGAGGGTGAGGTGTCGCCCTCGACGCGTTCCAGCACCCGCTCAAACAGATCGTCCACGGTTTCGCTGGTGAGGTAGAAACTCAGGCGATGTTCCAGTTCCTCATGCACACCGAAGACCCGAAGTTCCTCCAGCAGGGTCAGCATAAACAACGGATTGCCGGATAGTGCGTGAGTCAGCACGCGTTCGACCTGCGCGGGCGTGAGGGATTTCCGATAACGTCCAAGGAAATCCGTGATGAAGGTCTGCTGCTCGGTCCGGCTTAGCGGGTGAACTTCTAGATTCATCCAATCCATACGCTTGTGCATGGACTCCAGCACCTCGCCCTTTAGGCAGGAGGCGACGAGCTTGACCCTTGGCGGAAGTATGGCGGGCCACCAGCGGAGATCCCGTAGCGATGACAGTTTGTCGAGGCCATCGAGAATGAGCAGCCATTCCTGGTCGTGGCGGGTGGCGTAGGCGCTGGCCCGTGCCAGCCAATCCGGCAGAAGGTCGAGGAGTTTTTGCGGATCGGCTTCCAGCTTGAGTTCGTCGCCGGTGATCCGGGCGATTTCCTGCATGAGGCGGGTCACGAGTTTCACCGGATCGGCGGCATCGGCTCCCGCACCAAGATGGTGAAGGATGAGCAGAGTTGCTGGATGGTTTTTCGTGTAAACGGCGCACCAGTTGGCGACGAGTGCACTCTTGCCGCCGCCCGATGCCCCGGTGATTAGAACGGGTTTGAACGCCTCGTTTTCCGCCAGCGCCGCGTCCAAGGCGTGGAAATAGGTCTCACCGCCCAGATACAGTCCGAGCCGTGATGCGCTGTAGCCCTCATGTCTGCCGCGTTCGATGGCAAGCGGATCGGGTGTTTCTTCTGCTGGGAAGCTCTCTTCGATCAAGTTCCAAAGATCGTCGCGCACCTTGTCGGCAAGAGCTTCGGGAGTGGGATAGGATTCCACCACCGGAAAGCCGCTTTGGCGGATGCTGTCCTTGAGCGCGGCGAGTTTCTGCTGGTCATCGGCTCCTTCGCTGAGATAGGCCCCGCCCTTGGATGCGGAATAGGCGGGAGCGCGGAAGTAGAAGAAGGCGCGCCCGGTCATGGCAGGATTGTTCAGCACGCCATGGAGAACCTCCAACTCGGTGACGCTCCTGCCGCCGCGATGCTCCTCAATCCACGGCTGCTCCTGAAGCAACGAGGGATCGTAGTGGTCCGCCTCCGGCACCCAGCCGTAACGCTCGCCGACCAGGCCCATGAAATAAGGCCGGGCGCGGTCGATCTCCGCCAGGCAGATGGGCAGCACCTTGCCCTGTTG
>JBEGOB010000433.1:0-4045 GCA_041182265.1 Verrucomicrobiota bacterium
CCGTGATGACCTGCACGCCCGTCTATCCGCCGTTTATCGGTGTGCATCATGATGCGCATGTCACACTCATCGCCGTGGATCATGTGGAGGTGGATGGTCAGTGGAGCTTCGATTGGGAGGCTATGGAAAATGCAGTCATGCCGAACACCCGCGTTTTTTTCCTGTGCAATCCACAGAACCCGCTTGGCCGCGTCTTCACGAATGATGAGCTTGTTCGCTTGGCCACTTTCTGCACAAAGCATGCGCTTGTCCTCGTCTCGGATGAAATTCATTGCGACCTCGTTTTCGACGAGGAATCCACTCCGCATGTTTCTGCGCTCAATCTACCTGCGGAATTGGTAAAGAACTCCATCACTCTTCTATCACCTAGCAAGACATGGAATATCGCCGGACTTGGCTACGCATTCGCTGTCATTCCAGATGATAGCCTGCGCCGTCGCTTCACGGCAGCCCGTGGTCACACCCTCGCAGAAATCAATGCTTTGGCTTACTATGCCGCGGAGGCTGCCTATCGCTTTGGGGAAGCGTGGCGCAAAGAGTTGATGGTCTATCTAACATCTAATCGTGATACCTTGGTGCATTTCATCAACACTCGCTGCAACGGCCTGAGTGTGCAGCCGGGCGAGGCAACGTATTTGGCGTGGATCGACGCACGCGGCCTCGGGGTTGAGAATCCCGCGCTTCATTTCGAGAAAAACGCAGGACTCTTCCTCTCTGACGGTGCGTATTTCGGTTGGCCAGGTTGGGTGCGTTTTAACTTTGGCTGCCCGCGCGCACGAATGCTCGAAGGTTTGGAAAAAATCGCTGCGGCGCTTTGACAGGCGGGCGTCGGTAATGTTTTAGGCATCCGAGATTTCATGATTCTGGAAACTTCTTGCCGGATTTCCTCGAAAATGCCTAGCCTTCGTGGTGATGAAAAAAACTGAGTTTCGCTTGAACGGTTTCATCCATTGGCTTGTCGCGTTGTGCTGTACGCTGCTGCCATTGAGTCTAAAGGCCGAAGAAAAGCAGGTTCGCGCGCCTGGGCGAATTATCATCGCGAAAGTCGTCGGCAAGGTCACTGCTGAGAATCCGATCCAGAAAATCACGCGCACACTCAAGGCGAACGATGTCATTTCAGAGAAATACACCGTCACCTCCGCACCGGATTCCAGCGCGATTCTTGTCTTTTCGAATGGCTCAACGGTGAAAGTGAATTCCGACACTCGCTTGGTCATTGAGGAGTTTTTGCAAGATCCCTTTGCCGATTCCGTCCCGATGTCTTCTGCCAAGGAGGAGCCTAGCACTTCGGTCACACGCTTGAATCTCAAAAAAGGCGCGCTCATTTGTAATGTGAAAAAACTTCGCACCACAGGACCTGATGGCTCGTCTTTCACCGTCAATACACCTGTGGGCGCGGCTGGCATTCGGGGCACGACGTTTGCTATCGAGTTTATCCCTGGTAATAACAATACCGGCATCTACACACTGAGCGTGACCGAGGGCGAAGTTGTTCTAACTGACAATAAGGGCGCGGTAAGTCAGGTTCTGGGTGGCAAGGCCGTCGTCATCACGGTGACGACGGAGACAAACCCTGACACGGGAGTGGTTCGTGTGACATCGCAGTCAGACGCTAGTGTTCAGGAAATCCCGCAAGCGAGCCTCAACACAATCAATCAAGGGGCACAGGAGATTTCTGAAACCACCCAAAGCATCACCATTCCTTCCAACTCGCAGGCCATCAGCATTGACAATCCGATCCCGAATCCGGAAGCGCCGCAGCAAACGATTCCGGAGCCTGTGAAGCCCAAACCGGTCACGGATGTGGATCCCTGATTTCCACTGAAGAGCCCACTTTTTCGGTCCTCATGCTATCCACTTCTTCATGGCTTCGCCGCTTGATCCTGATTGGAATCCCTGTTCTTTTTTGCGTGCTCAGTCAACTCGGCCACTTGCGATTGATTGAAAACCAGCTCTTAGACCTCCGCTTTCGCTTCCGTGGAGAGCTTGATTCCACGGTGCAGCCGATTTACGTGGATATCGATAACAAGGCGATCCAAACCTATCATTGGCCATGGAATCACCGCCGTTACGCACAGCTTCTCGACGCCCTCTTCGACCATGGAAATGTCAAGGCTGTCGGCTTCGATATCGTCTTCTCTGAGAATTCAAAAGCGGACTTCGGTATTCAGGAACAAGACGAGGGGCGACTGCTTTTTGGCAAGGCCATTCACCGTCATAAAAATGTCGTTCTCGCTGCCAACTATGTCCCAGGGCCGGGGCTGATCCAAGAGCACCGAGAATTTCCCTGGGTCTTCGACGGCTTCACCGATCCTCAAAAAAATGACACTCCGGAACTCCCTGCTTTTCCTGTGTTAGGCCCTAGCTGGGGTATCCCTGGATTGATCGACACGTATCTCGCGGAATCCAGACTTGCCCCGATTTTTGCGGAATCTCCCGTCGGCACCTTCCACCCGTTCGCTCTCCGCCTTGCATTGATTCATTGGGGTCTAACACCTGAGGCGATCACTTGTTTTAATGATCGTTTGGAAATCAGACGCCCCAGCGGTGAACTCGTAACGCGCATTCCGCTTCAACGTGGCCAACTCGTGGAATGCAATTGGTTTTCCCACTGGATTTCCCCGAAAAATCCGCGTTGCAGTGTCATCGATATCGGGGAGAATCTTAGTCTGCTAGAAAGCGATAAACCCGAAGAGCAGGCGATTGGTAAGGCGTTTTTCGCACAATTTCGCGATGCTGTCGTGCTCATTGGTGCGGTGGATCCCCTGCTGCAGGATCTTGGGAGAACTCCATTCAATGACGATCCTGTGCCACAGGTTGGCTTTCACGGCAACCTTATTAAAACCTTCACATCCGGCATTCATTTGCGGCGGCCGCCAGACGTGGTTAATCATGCGATCACCTTTGCCCTTTGTCTGGTCATCGGCCTGCTCGCCCGCCTTCGGGTGTCCAGCTATCTTCGTCCTCGCCTTGTCGCCCTCATCTTGGTGGCTTGTTATATCACGGCAGCTTTCCTGAGCTTCAAGATTTCCCACTTTGTGCTGCCGATGACCGCTCCGTTAGGCGCTGGGCTCATCACTGGACTTTTCGCAATCAGTTGGCAGTTACTCGATGAGCAAAAGGCGACAGTTCACATCAAGAGCATGTTTGGAACTTACGTCTCTCCCCAGTTGGTCGAGCAGATGATTGACAGTGGAGAGACCCCGCAACTGGGCGGACGCGAGGCTGAAATCACCGCGTTTTTCAGCGATATCCAAGCCTTCTCGCAGTTTTCAGAAATCCTCGCTCCTAGCAAATTGGTCGAGTTGATGAATGAATACCTAACTGAGTGCACCGAGATCGTTCTCGCGGAAGGTGCTGCTTTGGACAAATATATCGGCGATGCCATGGTCGCGATGTTTGGCGGCCTCGTGCCACTGAATGATCACGCATATCGCGCCTGTGTCGCTTCACAGCGCATTCAGCTCAGACTGGGTGAGCTCCGGAAAAAATGGCAGGCTGAGGCCGACAAGTGGCCGCCTATCGTCGGGCACATGCAGACACGCATTGGCCTTAACAGCGGATTGGTCACCCTTGGCAACATGGGCAGTCCCTCGCGTTTCAACTTCACGATGATGGGTGATAACGTGAATCTCGCTGCCCGCATGGAATCCGGTGCTAAGGCTTATGGCGTCTTCAGCATGGTGACTGAGGCGACTCATCTCGCGTGTCGTCAACATGGCGGCGATCATGTGATTTTTCGAAATCTAGATCGCATCATCGTCAAGGGCCGCAGCCGACCGGTTTCAATTTACGAAGTTGTCGGTCTGCGTGAATCCGTCACGGATCAGGCACTTGAGTGTGTCGATTTCTTCAGCAGGGGACTGCAGGCCTATCAGATGATGGATTGGGACACTGCGGAAACTTGCTTTCGGCAGAGTGCGAGATTGGAACTGCATCAGCCGGGTCCAGCGTTTGCTAGCAATCCATCCATTGTCCTGCTAGAGCGCTGTGCCCAACTGCGCAACGAGCCACCCGCCGATAATTGGGATGGGGTGTATGTCAT
>JBEGOB010000434.1:0-9378 GCA_041182265.1 Verrucomicrobiota bacterium
TCGCCGCACGACTTGAACACCCGCAAAGTGGTCGGGTCATGGAAGTTTTTACCGATCCGCCAGCGATTCAATTTTATGCCGGAAACTTCCTGGATGGAAAAGTCCGGGGAAAAGGCGGCGCCGTGTATGCGCAGCGCACCGGTTTATGCTTGGAGACCGAGGGATACCCGGACGCGCCGAATCAGCCGGAGTTTCCGCCATCGGTCTTGCGTCCCGGTGAAATTTACGAGCACACCCTGATCCATCAATTCTCAGCGAAGTAAGAAAACAAAACACACTCCAGCCAGAAAACCCAAAGATCCGATAACCCAATCCACCAATATGCACGCCTGGACACTCACCTCCTTTTTTCTATTCACGGCGGCTGCCGCTTTCCTCACGTGGGTTATCACCCGCAAAGATGAAAAAGGCAGCTCAGAAGGCTTCTTTCTTGGAGGAAGAAGCCTAACTTTCCCGATTATCGCAGGCTCATTGCTGCTCACCAATCTATCCACCGAGCAAATGGTGGGTCTCAATGGAGCCGCATTCACTGACGGTCTGAGCGTGATGGCTTGGGAAGTCGTGGCGGTGATCGCCTTGGTCATCATGGCTATGTTTTTCCTCCCCCGCTTCCTCAAAACTGGGATCACGACGGTTCCGCAATTTCTTGAATTGCGCTATGATCGCGGCACTCAGACCATCGCAAACCTGATTTTTCTCTCAGCTTACGCGCTATTGCTGATTCCAATCATCCTTTACAGCGGTGCTGTTGGTCTTTCGCAAATGCTTGACCTCAAAGGACTCACGGGAATCGACGAGCCAGTTCATATCTTCGGATCAGTGATCCAACCGGACACGATCGTGCTTTGGGGGACTGTGTGGTTGATCGGCATCATGGGTTCGCTCTACTCGCGCTTCGGCGGTTTGCGGACGCTCGCCGTTTTGGATACGGTGAATGGTGTTGGTTTGTTGGTGGGTGGATTCCTTATCACATGGTTCGCACTGAACAAGGTCGGCGATGGTCAGGGCATTGCAGCGGGTTGGAATGCTCTATCCGAAGCCAATCCTGAGCGCTTGAGTTCAATTGGAAAAACGGGACAGAGCGTGCCATTCGGCACCTTGTTTACGGGAGTCGCTCTGCTCAACTTATTCTACTGGTGCACCAACCAACAAATCATCCAGCGGACCTTTGGGGCGAGTAGTCTTGCTGAGGGTCAGAAAGGCGTTCTTCTCACAGGTGCATTGAAGCTGCTTGGTCCCATCTATCTGGTCATTCCTGGCATTATCGCCTATCAGCTGTATGCGGATCAAGGCGTGAGAGCGGATCAAGCATACGGTAAATTGGTTTTCGACCTATTGCCCGCACCGCTGACCGGTTTTTTTGCCGCCGTGATGGTTGGAGCGATTCTAAGTTCTTTCAACGCGGCTCTCAACAGCACCTCGGCTCTCTTCAGCATTGGACTCTATCATCATGTGATCAATCCAAAGGGCAGTGAAAAGCAGATGGTGCGTGCTGCGAAGATCTTTGTGGTGGTGACGGCGATTGCCGCCATGTTCATCGCGCCGTTGTTGGCAGGTCAGGAGAGTATCTTCAAGTATCTGCAAAAAATGAACGGAATTTACTTCATTCCGATTTTTGCCGTGGTGGTGGTGGGCATGTTGAATCGCCGTGTGCCAGCGGTTGCAGGCACGGTTGGATTGTTGCTGGGCGTTATTTTGATTGCGCTGGGTTATTTCCTGCCGGATGCAGTGAGCCCGATGGCGCTGCTCGGCATTCACGAGTTTCACTTCCTCGGCGTTGTATTCGCGCTTTTGGTCATCGTCATGCTCGCGATCGGAGCTGCCAAGCCACGTTCGACACCTTGGGAGTTGGTTAGCGGTAACACCATCGACATGACGCCTTGGAAGAACGCCAAGTGGGCCAGCCTAGGGCTTGTTGTTGTGGTGTTGGCCATCTACGTCGCCTTTGCCCGCTGATTGGTTTTTGAATTCAATCCACATCACGCATGCGTTTTCCCACGGGTTGGGAGGCGCGTGCGTTTTCCATTTCTATGAAAATCACATCCTACACCGGGGGCCTCGTTCAGACGAATGGCTACCTCATTCAAACGCCGGATCGGAATATTTTAATCGATGCTCCGGAGGGGATTGTCGCATGGTTGCAAGGGCAGGGCGTGCGTGTGGATGATGTGTTGCTGACTCATCAACACTACGATCATGTCATGGATGCGGCTGCGCTTAAGGAGCAGGGAGCGCGACTGCATGCCTTGAAAGACTATTCGACGGAGTTAACTCTGGAGTCTGCCGCACGCGCTTGGGGGCTTCCGATCAAGGTCACGCCCTATCAAATCGACCAATATTTCGAAGTGAATGAACCCCTCGAGCTCGCGGGATTGGAAATTCGCCTAGCGCACATTCCTGGGCACGCGGTGGACAGCGTTACATTTTATTTGCCGGCGCAGGGTGTGCTATTTTCTGGAGATACTTTGTTTTCCGGTTCGGTGGGACGGACAGATCTCCCGGGCGGTAGCACGGAGCAACTGCTTGCGGGGATTCGGCGTCATCTGTTGAAACTTCCTGAAGAAACACGGGTGCTGTCCGGACATGGGCCCGCGACGAGTATCGGCGAGGAAATTTTAGAGAATCCCTATTTGCAGTGAAATCAGTGCCTGGTGGTGTCACGCGGTTGATCCGCTAGGGTGAAACCTCGCGGGTCTTCTGCTGGAAATTTGGGTCAGTAGGCGATGCGTCTCGCAGCTTTCGCGTCGAGGATCGTGAATTTAGCGCTTATTTGTGTCTAAAATGTTGGGAAATCGTGAGCATTTTTCCCGGCCCGAGATATCTCCTTGATCCCTGTCGCTAGACGATCAAGTATCCCATTGAAATACACCAAATTTCTGAAATATGCACTCACCCAAAACACCACCTCGGAAGGAAGATATCGCGGAACTGGAGCCATTCGAGGGATTAGACATCGAGCGGATCTTCGTAGTCACTACTGCGGCGGAGGCTGAAGAGGCGATGCATGTGTTGATGCAGGCTGGTGCGGTCGGCTTTGATACAGAGTCCAAACCGACATTTCAAAAAGGTGAGAGATCGACGGGGCCGCACGTTTTGCAGTTTGCGACTGTGGAGCGCGCGTATATTTTCCAAGCACACGCTGAGGATTGTCTGCCGGTCATTCTGCGCCTTTTGGAGTCGGTCGAAGTGAAGAAAATCGGGTTTGGTCTCGGAGGGGATTTGAGCCATATTTCCGCCCGATTCGGGATCCGGCCCAGTTCGATTGTTGACTTGGACACGTCATTTCGGAAATTAGGATATCGGAATGCGTTGGGTGCAAAGTCTGCGATTGCGATTCTATTTCAACGGCGGATGAACAAATCGAAAGCAACAACCACCTCGAATTGGTCGAACCGGAGTTTGAGCGAGCGTCAGTTGGTTTATGCAGCCAACGACGCCTATGCGGCAATCCGGGTTTTTCACGCGTTGCGTGAAGAGGGATTGGTGAGTTAGGTGGTTATGGAAGTAGAGCTTGCAGTTCCCAAGTGCGCTTGGCGCGCGGAGTGCCGGGGCCATTGTAGCCGAGCAGGCGGTATGAAGTTTGTCTAAGATTTTTTGCGGCGAGTGCGGAATCTAAAGCGTTGCGTGCGCGGGTGAGGTTTTTCTCGGAGTCGGTTCCCTGCCAAGTGTAGCTCAGAGCCTGACTCGCTGGGACATCGCGAACCTCGATGGTTTCCCCAGATGGCCCGACGGTCCCAACCGACTGGTTTTGATACAGAAACGCCATGCTTGATTTTTCCACAGGCTTGCCGGGCGTGCTTTCTACGGCCATTTCGACGGGCGCAGTCATTGGAATTTCATTTTTCTTGATGTGGCTGAAAAGTCTCCAAAACGCGAGATTCTCACCCTTCTGGGTAGTGAATGCCGCGCGGTAGCTTGGGTAGGACTTTTCAGAAACTTGGTCGTAAGGGCCGGGTGTAGGCCAGCCTTGGGGAAGCGGGGCTTCGGCGATGTAAGCGGGTTTGCTGTTTTTTTCAGCGACTGTGGAGCACGAGCTAAGGGCGGCGACTGCGAAACAAAGTAAGGTTTTCATGCTCTTAAGCAACGACTTGCTGAAATAGAATTCAAGGGATATTTCAAACGATTTGTCGGGTTTGGATTCGCACTCGGTTTCGCCATTTCTAAGCCTTGGGGATGAAATCCCGTGAACGCGGGATATGGGATTTGCCGGATTTGAGTTATTCGTTGAAATCAAGGATGACTTGGATTTTTCAAGAAAACCCTATTTCCAAACCCATGCATCGAATGATTCACCGAATTGCGATTTTATCCCTTGGGCTCAGCGGCCCCTTGTCGGCTGTGATGTACAATCGTGATACAGGGAGTGCGAAGTCGGAGGAACTTGCGGCCTTGCCTCCATTTACAAGTCGCGCGAATATCGGTGGTTGCACGGCGGTATTGATCGCACCGAACGTTTTGTTGAGTGCGTCGCATTGCGTCAATTATGCCGCTTCAGGCACCTTGACTGCGACGTGGAATGGACAGAGTCGCAGTGGGGCCGTTTTTACGAAAATTGGTGCGGATCACATGGTTATTGTGACAGGAACGCCGTTTGAGAATACGGTGGGAAAAATGACCGCGCCGTATTCGGGATCGGCGGAGAATGGCAAACTTGCATGGAAGGTGGGCAGCGGGGGCAACGGAGTCATCGGCTATGGCGGGACCGGGCCATTCTATGACGGAAGATTTCGCGCGATGAGCAATCGCATCGAAGTGAATAATGTCGCGTCGCCGCCGCCAGCAGTGACGTCGGATTGGCTTTACTATGATTTCGACGGGCCGCCAACGCGGCTCCAAAGTTCCAGTAGGCCCACGACCTTGTATGAAGGTGGCACGGCACCGGGGGATTCAGGTGGGCCTTTGTATATGTTTGAAAATGGGCGCTGGTTTGTGATAGGCGTGACAAGCGGGCCGGATGCCGGTTTCTATCGGGATGGGCGAGTGCGCACGGACATGGCGGAGATTGAAACAACGACATCCTATGTGTGGGCGCGTCCGACGACTCCGGTTTTGGAGATGACTTGGCTGGCGCAGGATCTAACTGGATCATTGGCGGATGGTGCCGCCGTGGCTACATGGCCACGCACGGGTGGGGCGGATGCCTGGACGAGTCAGACCTCGTTGGGTGCGGCGGGGAGCGCGAGTCTCGTGCATGCGGCCACACCGACAGGCATGGCTGCCGTGGATTTTCCTGGAGATGCAAGGCTCGCACTCCCGGCCTCATCCAACCCGATTTCTGGCAAGACCGCTTTCACGGTGGCCATGGTTGTGCGTGCGGATGCGGTGGGAATCGGTGATGAAACGACATGGAGTGGAAACACCGGCCTCTTGGATGCGGATGAGACAGGCGTGAAAAATGATTGGGGTCTTGCGCTATCATCCACCGGAAAAATCGGCTTTGGCATTGGGAATAGCGACGCGACACAATACAGTCCTGGCAGTTCATTGGCCAACGGTCAGTGGCGAGTGGTGGTTGCGACTTGGGATGGTGCCGAGGTCACGGGTGACGCTGCGGGAACTGATAAAAACATGTCAGTCTATGTGGATAGTGTGGCGAATGTTTCACGGCGCCAAGGTGCGGAATTTCTCAATGTCGAGCGAACAGGAGTTTCTCTAACGCTTGGGGGGAGCCGTGATGCGGCGAAATTTTTTGACGGGAGAGTGGCGGAGGTGCGGCTCTATCGGGGCGCACTGGATGAAAGTTCGGTGGCGTCCTTGATGGCTGAGTTGAAAAATCGTCATTTGATTCCGGAGGCGAGGATCGTTCTGAGTCAACCCGCGACTGGGCGTGCTGCGGTTTACCTGAACCAAGGGCTTGTTGTCGATGGCGTAGCGACAGGAAGCATTGGAATCACACAGGTGAGTGGTCCCGGGACGGCGGCGATCGAAAGTTTGTCGGCATTTCCTGCATTTCTGAGGTTCCCAAGTCTTGGCACCTATCAATTTAATATCACTGCGACAAATGGAAGTTCTTCGACGAGCCAGCCTCTGCGGGTTGAGGTGGTGGCGGCTGGCAGCGCGAGTGGTGTAAGTTTCGCGGGAGATGATATTCCAGTTGGAACGGCATGGAAGCTAGGAAACATCGGCGATGCGACGACGGCTGGCAGTGCGACGCTTGGTGCTACGAGTGGTTCGCTGACGGGAAGTGGAATGGGATTTCAAGAGTTCAGTGATTCCATGCGTTTTGCTTGGAAAGAGTTGATAGGAAACGGCATGGTGACTGCTCGGGTGACGGGTTTTGCCGCAAATAATGGGGGCAAGGCTTATGGGGGAGCGATGCTGCGTTCGTCTCTTTTGCGTGAGAGTCCGAATGTTGCTGCGACTGTGATCAGCGGCGGTGGCCTGCGGTTTTCAAGGCGCTCGGAGGCAGCGTCATACACTGAGCCGACTTTTCATACGCTGAGTGCACCTTATTGGGTGAGGCTGAAGCGGATTGGCAACCAATTCACGGGCTATCGCAGTGAAGATGGACTGAACTGGGTTCAGCAGGGGACGCCGACACTGATCGAAAGTATGCCTGCCAGTGCGCGGTGGGGGCTTGCGGTGACTGGGCATACCAACACATCGGTTTCTCAAGTGAGATTCGACAATGTATCCTTGGTGCCGCTTGCATCACAGGCTGCTCCTGGAAACAGTTGGGTGGGAGCGGACATCGGTGCGCCGACGCTTGCAGGTTCACATAGCGTAAGTGGTAGCGTCTATAACTTGAGCGGAAGTGGCGCGGATATTTTCGGGGTTGGTGATCAATTTTACGATCTATCCCAATTGTATTCTGGGGATGCACAACTGACAGCACGAGTGGTTTCGCAGGATCGGAGCGATCCGTGGGCAAAGGCCGGGGTGATGGTTCGTGCATCCACTGAGGCGAATGCGGCCAACGCATTGATGGCGGTCACACCGTTGAATGGAATGCCATTTCAAGTGCGCCAAGTCACGGCGGGTGAGACGACTGCGGAGAATGTAGGGACCGCTGGGTTCATCGCACCTCATTGGGTCCGATTGGTTCGGGAGGGAAATGTCTTCACCTGTTACCGCTCGACAGATGGCGCTACTTGGACGCAACTGGGTCCATCGGAGGTGATTGCTGATGCTCCAGACCGCATGTATGCCGGCGTTTTGGTGGCTTCGATCAATAATAACGGAAACTCAGTGGCAAGTTTTGACAACATGTCGGTTGTTCAGGATGGTGAAATTCCGTTAGTTCCGATTCTTGAATTTGCAGCGGGGCAGAACCCAGCGGCTTCAAACAGTTTTACGCTGACTTCGACGTCAAGTGCGGGCGCATTGCGGACATGGGAGCAGCGCAGTGGACCTGGGACACTGACTTTCCGGACGCAGAATACGGCCACTCCGCAAACTGCGTTTTCAAAGGCGGGTTTGTATGAGATCCGAACCACAGCGGCGGCGAACGGGCTGACGACCTTCGTCGATCAGGCGCTGGATTTGCGATTGGACGCACGGTGGAATTTTGACACGGCGGGCGATCTTGAAGGTTGGTTATCGGCGAACTCCACCGGCCTAACTGTTGCCGGCGGAACGCTTGCGGCAGTCGCAGGCTCGGACCCGCAAATTTCGAAATCCGCAGCGATCTATTTGAGTGGCAGTTTAGCCAAACACTTGCTGATTCGCTATCGGGGTAGTGCGACTGGGACGGCGCAACTTTTCTGGGGGAGCATCGCAGCATCCGGTTTCGCGGGGGCGAGGTCTTCGAATTTTAACTATCCAACTGCGAATGCGTGGACAGGCTTGCTGTTCAATCCCTCAGCGTCCACGGCATGGGATGAACAACGGATCACTCAATTGCGATTCGATCCCACCGGGGGAACTGGATCGACCTATGAAATCGACTGGATCGCACTGTCAGATGGGGATTTTGATGGAGATGGCTTGAGTGATCTAGAAGAGGGTGGCGCGGACCTTGATCTGGACGGCTTACCTAACTTTGAGGACTTGGATTCAAATGGTGATGGTGTGCCTGATCGTCCTGTGCCGTTGGTGGATTTGGATAATGATGGCTATTCCGATGTTTCCGAGTTGTCTCTCTATTGGAATGCGACGCCATTGAGTAAAGCTTGGCAAGTGTCCGTGAGTGATTGGAATACGGGTTCTCTCGGTAGCGGAGTGCAGGCTGCTTGGAAAGGTGGGGATAATGTAAATTTCGATAGGCCTGCGTCTTATACTGTGAGTTTGGGCAGTGTGTTTGCGCCCGGGCAGGTGCGCATTCTTGCCGGGAATGTGAGTTTAGAAGGGGCGGGTGGCTTGAGCGCTTCAAACGTGCAGGTGGATGCATCCGCCACGCTAACAGCTTCGGGACGGCTTTTGTTTCGTGAGGGTGTGACGGTATTCGCGCTTGATGGAGCTTATGCGTCTTCAGAGCTTGCAGGTGAAGGGCGCTTGGTGAATTTGACGGGCAATGGAAGGGTGACGGCTGGTGGTCTGCGTGTCGCGGAGGGTAGTTTCAGCGGTGAGTTTGCCGGTGACTCGTGGCTGGTTAAAGACACGGTGGGCACGCTTTTGTTAACAGGAAATCACACTCATACAGGTGGGGTCACTCTGAATAGTGGAGTGTTGGAAATCGGCAATGGCGGAGCAACTGGAAGTTTGGGGGCTGGGCCGGTGATCAACGCAGGAACGCTCCGTTTCAATCGTTCTGATGCCTCACTCATGGCTGGAGAAATCCGCGGAGGTGTTTTTTCGAAGTTAGGAGCTGGAACTCTTACTTTATCGGGGAATAACAGTTTTGGTAGTGGCACCTTCGTATTGGGTGGCGGGAGCGCTCATGTTGGCTATTTGCGTTTGGCGCACTCCAAAGCCATGGGAAATCACTCTAAGATTTACTTAGCTTCGGCAACTTCAGGTGTGTCGGGTATTGAACTGATTGGAGGGAATTCCTACAACTATGCAGTGGATACCGTTGGGCGGAACACGCCAGCTGGTAGCACTTTCATGAGAAATATTTCGGGGAACAATACGTGGCTGGGAGACGTGGCGATTGTTTCGGGGGGCGGCAGTTATGACATTGAATCCTTGGCGGATACACTAACCATTGCTGGTGGGAGTTCGGTCGCAGTTGCCAATTTATCAACTCCGCGTGGTCTAAATGTGAAAGGCGCTGGGGATGTGACACTCACTGCCAGCGTTCGTGATTTATCCAGTTCGCTGCTCGCACTTGGCAAGTCAGGTTCAGGGACATTGCGGATCAATGGCGTGGCCAGTTACGCAGGGGCGACGAGTGTGAGCGGCGGTTCTCTATTGGTAAATGGCGTGTTAGGAAGTTCGGTTATGGTTTCTGGTGGGGCGTTTTTGGGGGGGAGCGGTTCGATAGTCAGTGCAGATTTG
>JBEGOB010000435.1:0-15052 GCA_041182265.1 Verrucomicrobiota bacterium
AAATTCTAGCGGAAATTAACCCACAGGCACGCACCTGCGTCGCGCGTGAGTTGACGAAGAAATTTGAAACCTATCATCGCGGCACCGCCGTGGAAGTCCTCGCCCATTTCAAATCCCACACTCCCAAAGGCGAAATTGTCCTGCTCGTCCACGCGCCAGATTGACAAACCACCCATTCACACCAGCGTGATCCCAACGGGGCAGTGGTCGGAACCGTGCACATGCGGCAAGATCTCCGCCGCGGCCACTCGCTCAAGAAGCGGCGCGGAAACACCGAAGTAGTCGATTCTCCAACCCACATTGCGTGGACGCGCACCCGCACGATACGACCACCACGAATACGCACCGGCCAGCTCCGGGTGAAGGTGCCTGAAGGTGTCGGTGAATCCCGCTCCTAACAAACTCGTAAAACTCGCCCGCTCAGCGTCAGAAAAACCCGCCGTATTCCGATTGTCCTTCGGTCTCGCAAGATCGATTTCCTGATGCGCGACATTGAGATCGCCGCAAAAAATCACCGGTTTGCGCGTGGCGAGACTACTCAAATACAGCCGAAAAACCTCATCCCACACGAGTCGGTAGTCCAAGCGACGCAGTCCGTCCTGCGCATTGGGCGTGTAAACATTCACGAGGAAAAAATCTGGATATTCCAAGGTAAGCACACGCCCTTCCTTGTCATGCTCATCAATTCCGAATCCTTGGCTCACGCTCATCGGCTTCTCACGCGTGAACACCGCGACGCCGGAATAGCCGGGTTTTTCCGCAGCATTCCAATACGCATGATACCCGCTAAGCTCCAACGGCAGCTGCACCTGCTCCGGCCGCGCCTTGGTTTCCTGGAGGCACAGGATGTCCGGTTGCTCGGTGCTGACAAACTCACCGAAGTTTTTCGCGATCACCGCGCGGATGCCGTTGACGTTCCAAGAAAGTAGTTTCATCGGCAGCGACCTTCCACTTCAGACCAGCAACATGCAATCGCCATAGCTGAAAAAGCGATACCTTTGCTCCACCGCTTTCCGATAGGCCTCTAGCACCAATTCGGTGCCCGCGAAGGCGCTCACCAGCATGATCAGCGTGCTTTGCGGGAGATGAAAATTCGTCAATAAACCACCCACCACCCCGAATTCATACGACGGGTGAATGAAAATATCCGTCTCACCGCGCTGCTCAGCCGCCCCAATCCGTGCGGGGCCCGCTTGTTTCAGCGACTCAAGAACCCGGGTCACCGTGGTGCCAACCGCAATCACACGAGCGGCTGCATTGACCTTTTCCGCCGTGCTGGAACTCACCACATACCGCTCCGAATGCATGACATGATCTGAAATCCGCTCGGCACTCACAGGTCGGAAGGTCCCAACCCCCACATGCAAAGTCAGGAAATCATGCGGAATATTCGCTAAAATTTCCGGAGTGAAGTGCAGCCCGGCGGTCGGCGCGGCGATCGCCCCCTCCTCACGCGCAAATACCGTCTGATAGCGCTCACGGTCGGAAATCTCATCCTCGCGGCCCATATAGTGGGGTAACGCCAGATGGCCGTGCGCATCGAGGTCAAGATAATCATCCCAGAGCACTCGACGGTCGCCATTTTCGTAAATTTCCATGACGGTCCCAGTGATGCCGGAAACCGTGAATTTCCTGCCAGGCTTCATGAATTTCCCAGGCCGGACAAGGCAGCGCCACTCGAGCGGCGACATGCGATCCAGACAAAGCAGTTCCTTTTTCCCATCATCCGAGAAAACTCGCGCGGGGATGACCTTGGTGTCGTTTAGGACCAGCAGATCATCCGCACGCAAAAATTCCGGAAAGTCGCGAAACATCAGGTGCTCGATGCGCCCGCTGTCACGGTGGACAACGAGCATGCGCGAAGCACTCCGCTCGGCGAGAGGCCGTGCGGCAATGAGTTCCTCCGGCAGGTGATAATCAAAATCTTTGGTCAACAGATGCATCGGGCAAATGCATATCTGCGCTGCGGATCGCCCGCAACTTTTGACTTCGGCGAATGGTCAACCAAACAGGGGGAAGTGGTTATCTTGCATTACGCCTTCGAGCGTGTCTTCGGACGTGCCTTGGAAACTGCCTTGGAAACCGCCTTTTTCGCAAGCTTGGTCACTTTCTTGGCGGGGGCAGGCGGCGCTTGCCGGACCAATTTGGCCTTCGGCTTGCTCAATGCATCGCGCAACAATGGGTTCAAACCATGCAAATCAGAAGCATCCAGCCACTGCTGAATGGCCAAACGCAGCACGGCGGAACGAGAAATCGAGAGCTCTGCAGCGAGTTTATCAACTCTTGTGTGGAGATCGAGCGGAAGTCTTACGGGTATCGGATCCATGTGGGGGAAACTTTTCGCAGATTCTATTTGCCCAATCAAGGGAAGTTAGCGTATAGCAATCTTATACGTAAAAACCCTACAAACCGTAAGAAAATGAACCACTTCGAGCCATCAGCCCCACAGCCGCCCCAATCTATCTCGTTTGAAAACGCAGCCAAATGCGCAGAAGGCCCATCTGATAGCATTCCAGACCCATTTCTGGAAGCAATTTCGACCGGGTTGACGAAATTGGAGCAAATCATCCACCGGGGTGATGCAAACGAGCTGCGATCTCTGCTTGCGCGGGTTCCTCCAAGCTATTTCCCGACAAATCCTCACTCATAGGCGACCGGAACAATAAATCCGTCATCATCTGCCCGGTAACCCGCAGGAAGCGAGAGTCCGCTGGGCGGAGCCGCCGGGCCGCGAAGCCGCATGCCGTCTTCAGAACCCTGCGGCTCCAGATACCAACCTGGCAAAAGCTTTCCAAAACTGCCCGCACGCCGCCCGTGCTGCCCCTCAGCAAGCTCCGCTGGCGGCAGAGGGTCCGGCATCGATAACGAAACAAGCACGCCCCCCACAGCGAGGCTGGGCAAATGCAGCAAGCCCGGCACCTCAAGCGACTCGGATGCAGCCATGCCACTGAAATCGTAAAACACGATTTCCTCACAAGCGCCCTCCTCTTGGATACGCGTTCGTAGGCTCTCACCTCCAGCCCAAACGCCCGCCTCACTTCCATTGAAACGATCACAGTGCAAAAGCCGAACGCCGAACAGCGTTGGAAATGTTAGACACAGCGACAAGAGCCCGCTTCCGATCACATCTGAGCGCAAAATCCGCAGCTCACCAGCTGGCCGCAGCGCATTGACCTGCCCGATCTGATAGCCGTTGATCCACAGCCGACGGCGTTCTTCAGCTCCAAGCGCCCGGAAGCGCACCACACTTTCCGACTCACCAGCAGGCATGCGAGTTTGCCAATTCCTGTCGGAGAATCGCCGCTCGATTGCCGCAGCGGAGGCCACAAGCAAGCCTTGCCGCAAGGATTGAAGCGTGGCGCCCTCCGGCAGAATTTTCTCGCCGATCGCAATCACCAAGCCCTCGGGCCGCTGGGCAAGAAACTCCCGAAAGTTACGCCGGCGCGGAAATGCAAAAACCGAGGCCCAAGAGCCATCGCACCAGAGGGGATACAGCGGATGCCCCGCCTTGTTTGCAATCAGCTCGAAACCACGCCGCAGTGCACACAATACGCCGGTGCGCGTGAGCTGCCCCTCCGGAAATAAACAAACCACGTCACCGCTTTTGACCGCCTCGATCGTGATACGAATCGCCTCCCGCGGTTGGTCGCGACGGATCGTGACAGTTTCAAAAATTTTGACAAAGCACCGGATAGTGCGACTCGCCATGAACGCCTCATCCATGACGAAACGCACACGCCGCGGACAAGCGGCGGAAATGAAAAAAGCATCCGCGTAAGTCACATGATTTGGCAGCAGCAAGAGGCCGCCAGACATCGGAAACTTTTCCACACCCACCACTTGCACTCGGTAGATCCTTCGCAGAAGCGCGATGCCAACGAGCCGGATTGTCGCGCCTGCCAACCTTGTGATGCGCGGATTCATGGCCGCGCAGCCTAAGGCTCCCCCACCGCGCATTCAAAGAGGAATCCTCATGACACGAGTGAAAATTTCGTAGCGTGCATCGCGAACAAAAAAATAAGCGCCGCCTTCCCCCCCGGAAAGACGACGCTATTTTCCAACTTACCACAACCCCCACTTGTGGAACTCAGCTGAAGAGTCTCATCAGCGCTGCTGACAACCAAAGAATGACTGAAATCTCAGAAATTCCTAGGGGATTTCTCCTCGTTTTCTTGTAGGAAAACTAACTTTTTCATGTAGGTATTTAACCCTACACGAATCAAGCAAGCGACTGATTATCAAACAACAAGGCCATGCATCATCGCATAACGAGTGAGCTCAACATTGGTGGACAATCCCATCTTTTCCGCGATGCGGCTTCGATACGTCGCCACAGTTTTCTCGCTCAGCGCCAACTCGGCACTGATTTCTTTGATGGTTTTCCCAGTGGCAATGAGTTGCAGCACCTGAAGTTCTCGGTTCGAGAGGGTTTCATGCGAAGTTCCAGGAGCATCGCCGCTCAAGGCACCAGCAAGCTGCTCAGCCACAAGTGGGCTGATGTAACGCCGCCCCGCAAGCACGCGGGTGACGGCGGCGACCAGAGTATCTGCGGCACTTTGCTTGGAAACATAGCCTGCCGCCCCCGACTTTAGCGCCCGGAGCGCGTAATCCCTCTCGGAATGACTGCTCATCACAAGGACGGGAAGCGCCGGCACGACCGCTTTCAGCTCTTCGATCATTTCTAGCCCACTCCGCCCTGGCATGCTGATGTCCACTATCACCAAATCCCATGTGGCACCGCTCGCAGTCGTCACGCCTTCACGCGCGTTCTCTGCCTCGCCAACGACGACGCCTTTGAACGATTCTTGCAGCAAGGCAACCATTCCTCGCCGCACAATTGCGTGATCATCCACTACTAAAATCCTCATTTCGCGACAGGTATATTTAATTTTAAGCCGATTGCAACGCTTTGCCCAACTGGACAGGTGCCGTAAAAATCACTTCCGTCCCTTGGACTGAGTGACGCAAAAACTCAACGTGCCCACCAACATTTCGGGCACGCTCCAGCATCCCCAAGATACCCAATGACTTAGACTCCTCAAACAGCACCGGATCGATCCCTGCGCCATTATCGCGCACGGTCAAATGAATCTGGGCATCGTCGATCATGCAACTCGCTTCGATCTCGGTGGCATTTGCATGGCGCGCAGCATTGGTGAGCGCCTCCTGAAAAATGCGAAATGTGGTCATACTCATTTCCGGCGCGAGATCATGGCTTAAATTTTTGAAATCCAAGGTGCATGGAATCCCGGTGCGCTTGGAAAATACGCGAGCTTCGGCACTCAGCGCCGTCTCAAGCCCGAGGCTATCCAGCGTGATGGGGCGCAGACCCGACGCGATTCTCTGGACGGAAACGATGGTGCTGTCCACCAACGCGGTGATTTCGACGATTTTATCAATCAGTGGGTTCACCGCACGATTCTCGAATTCCCCCAAGCGATTCTCAACCATCCGCAATTCCAGTTTAATACCGGTGAGGAGTTGGCCAAGTTCATCGTGAATTTCCCGAGAAATCCGCGTGCGCTCCTCCTCCCGCAGAGTTTGGACGTGTGCGCAGAGATCGCGGATGCGCTCTTGAGCCTCCGCAGTGACGGCCGCCCGCCGCTCTTCCGCAAGCCGCCAAGCTCCAAAAGCACGACGCAACACGAAAAATAACAAAATCGCCGTCGCTAGCACGAAATTTAGACCTTTCAGCGACTGCATCACTCCCATTTTCGCTGCATCCACATTGGAATGATCGAGAAAATAGTCGGAGCAAATGATCCAGACACTCGCAAAGGCACCGTAAATCAGCGCAATTTTCACCTCAGGAAGGAATCGCTCACGCATCTCCAGAGTTTCCGAATCCGATATTTGGCCGGAAACGGACGATAACTTTGTAGGGACGCGCATCACTCTCTTGTAGGTATTTTTTACCTCATGACGAGTCAAGAATTCCCTTCATCCATTTTTACCGATCCCTCAAGATTGACGGACCAAGCCGTTCCAAGCTCGTAGAGATCATTTCACACTCAAAGCATCAGTCCCTCGCACGTGCCTACAAAATCACCCCCAAAAAAATATGTTCCGATAAATCGTTGTCGAGAATCCAACGCGATCCCTTACTGATGCGCCAAGCTTACGGAAGCCTTCATCAAACGCCTAAGTCACTGAACTGCAAATAAAAGTGCCAATAGATACCGAACCCCGTATGCAGTCCCCTCACGCTTCACCCAGTCCTCTGGAATCTCCCGAGGGCAACTATCTCTCGGCACAACTGGCTCCTCTCCAGCAGCTTATGCTCGCCGATACGCTCGCCAAGGGTATCACAAGCGGCACCCACGTGGAGCAAGTGGAAATTCATTTCATCCCGGAAATTTCCCAAAATCGCATCGAGGCGGCATGGGGCGCGACGGTGATGGCGACAGAAGCCTTGCGTGTAGCGTTTTCAGGGAGTTCTGGAATTCCAGATGGCTACCAACTTGCAAAAGGCCCCACAGATTTGACCATCGAGCGGGAAATTCCGACTTGCTGGGAGGCGTGGCGTGAGGCGGCGAGGCAGCACAATTTTCTCGATAACCGCAGCGCGCCATGGATCGCCAGCTATTGGCCGGATGCGAGGTGCTTCATTTGGACGTTCCACCACGCCCTCCTAGACGGTCGGTCAATCGCACGGATCTTACGAAATTTCCTGCAAAACCTTCACGGCCAGCCGCTCGCCCCTCTAGCACTCACCACATGGCGTGGCCCAACCCGCCAAAGCATCGACGCCGCAGAGACCTACTTTCAAACGATCCGCCCCCAACTCGCACGCCCGCTTTTCCCTCTGGCGCTTGAAATTCCCACAAAGCCCGCCGATCCGCGCCGTGCATGCCATCACTTGGGCGCAGAATTCGCCCATTCCTTTGCAACCACGCTTGCCACCCAAGCCGAACTGTCCGCACCCACGGTCCTGATTTGGACATGGGGACAGACAATTTGTCAGCTTGCAGGTGTGGAGAGCGTTGTCGTCGAGCAGGTTCGCTGTGGCGCAAGTCCACATGGAGAAGCCGGCGCTGGCTTCACGATGACCACATTTCCAGTTCTAATCCGGCGAGCGGACGATGGAAATCTCCTGAAAAGTCTCCGCGATTTTCGTCGAGACTTACTGGAACTGCGCGCGATTGAGACGGTGTCGGAGCAGGATCTCGCTCCCAACCACTTCCCAGATCTGAGCGCTGCTGCGTGCAGCGTCATCATGGTCGAACGCGGCACCCTCCGCCATCTGATCGGCGAAAGCACTTGCTGCGGCGTGATTGAGTCCATTCACCTACACGAGCCCACCAGCGAATGGCCGACAGCAAGCGGCTACATTTTCCCGATGATGCAACTGGAAGTGGAGGGCCCCGGACGCCATGATCTTTTGGAAAAATGGATCACCTGCTTGCAAGAAACGCTCACGTTAATACGGGATGCAGCGCCTGAAACGAATGCTGCCACCCCGCCGTTTTAGAATCATGAAATTCCTCTGGATATGGGTATTCCCAGCGCTGCTCGTCGCCGAACCAATGCCACAAACCGCCGCGCAGGAAAAATTTTTGAGCAACGGCGAGATCAAAATCGGGGTCGATTTAAGCTCTGGCGGCTCCATTTTTTGGTTTTCCGAGCTGTCGAATGATCGAAATTTGCTCAATCACCATGACCGCGGTCGTTTCATTCAGCAGTCGTATTACGGCAAGGAGGACGGCTCGAAATGGGTGGAAAAGCCGTGGCGCTGGAATCCCGTCCAAGGCGGAGATTATCGTGGAAAGCCCGCACGAATCGTGGAAACCCGCGCGTCCAAGGACGAAATTTATGTCAACAGCGTCCCAATCAACTGGGCCGGTGGACAGGAACTGGACGAGTGCCGGATGGAGGAATGGATCTCGCTGAAGGGAAAAATCGCCTGCATACGCTTCCGGTTCACTTACCGGGGAGACGCCACGCATCCTCCCCGGCATCAAGAACTGCCGGCCGTTTTCGTGGATTACACACTCTCAGATCTCGTTTACTATCAAGGCAAAAGCCCGTGGACCGCCGGAGAACTCCGCAAAGAAAGCCCCGGCTGGCCGAATCAATATCGGGAAACTGACGAGGAATGGGCGGGCTTCACCGGACCGGATGGCCGCGGCTTAGGCGTCTATTTCCCCGGCACACGGCAGATCACCTGCTACCGCTATCCTGGCGAATCCGGCCCGCGGGGCGGCGCTTGCTCGTATTTTGCACCGATCCAAACGCTCGCGATCACGCCGGGCTTTGTGCATGATTACAAAATCTATTTAAGCATCGGAAGCGCGGCTGAAATGCGCGAACGCTTCGACCAAGTGAGAAAGCTCAAGCCGTGAAACGTGCCTTTCAGCGCTCGAGAATCTCGACTTCATAGCCGTCCGGGTCCGTGACAAACGCCATTTTTCGCCCGCCGGAACTGAACTTCTCACGCCATGCCGAGGGCCAAATTTCAAGGCCCGCTTGCTCGATGCGGTCGCAATACGCGATGATGTCAGGCACACCGAGAGCCGTGTGCATGAGGTCTTCCGGACACGAGGCGGCGTAGTCTGGAGAGTGACAGAGTTCGAGAAACACCTCATTGCCCGGCAATTCTAAAAAGGCGAGGCTGTTGCCCTCGGGCGAGGTTTTTGACTCGCCCACCTCATAGCCGAGTGTCTTGTAAAACTCAATGGAACGGGCGAGGTCGCGAACGCGAATGCGGGTGTGAAGAAAGCGAATCATGGCGGACTGACTGTGGCTCAAATGGATGCAATTGCAAAACAGGATTCCGCAGCAACACGCATTTTCACGGCTTAGATTGATGAGTCTTTGCAATGGAAGGCGTGCGGTGGTATCTGAACTACACCTATGAAAACCATTGTTGTTGCAGTCGATTTCTCCAACGCCACTCCCAAAGTGGTGGAAATGGCGAAGAAAATGGCAGGTGCGTTCGGCGCAAAGTTGGAATTATTCCACGTCATCGAGCCGGAACCCAGCTACACCGCTTACGGATTCACACCCGACGAGTATCCGGCCATGAATGCATTTCAAGAGGAGGCCAAACGCCGCGCAACTCAAAAATTGGCAGATTTGCTGGAATCCGTGCGTCAGGAATTGCCAGAAGCCGTATCAGTGATGCGCGAAGGCAGCCCCCTCCACTCGCTGCTTGAGCATGTGAAATCCGGCGGAGTGGATTTGGTCGTTCTCGGCACACACGGCCATGGAGCACTGGCGGCCCTACTTCTCGGCAGCGTCGCGGAAGGCATGGTCCGCAAGGCCAGCGTCCCGACACTCATTGTGCCTGCGGCCCCTGAGTGAGCGGCTTAACGGCGTCACGCAAAGTGAGCGCATTTTTCTTCGATTCAGGCATCTTCATGCCCTCGCCTAGGAAAAATCCAGGATGCGGCGGCTTGTTGTAGGCAACATTCTGCCACGCGACTGAAAGCCGATATTGGGCATCGTGCATGAGCGTGGTGAAGCGGTAGTCTGTCGGATGAGTCGTGGTGTACAAACGCAGCGAGTTTTCAAGCGGCCCAGGCAAGAGAATTTCCTCTCGCCAATCACCGATGAGGTCCGCCGCAAGAATCGGCTTGCGCCCGAGAAACCGAGTTCTTCCCGAGGCGGAATACGGCGCATCTGCCGCAAAGATCCGCTTCTCCCGGCCAGACTCGCAGTCCCATTTGAAAATCATCAGCCCCCCGTAAATCTCGCGCAGCAAATCACCATCCCACCAGATCACCCAATCCCCCGCTCGTGGCGATTGACCGATTTCCTTCCCCCGAATCGTCCGCAACTGACTGCGATGCCCCCAAACTTCCGCGCCTGGGTGACGCGGATCAATGTCCGCAACCATACCACTCCCAATGTCCACACCCGGACTGTGCGACCACAGCAACTTACCTGTCCGCGCATCATGCAAGCCCGCTCCTGGAGTCTGTAATTTCGCTGTATCCTCCTCATTCTCAGTGATGAGATACAGCTCCATCCCCGGCCTCTGCGGGTCGAAGTCCCCGACGTGCATCGAGTCTCCATGGCGACGCCCGGTGGTGTAGAGCCCCTTGCCGTCGTCATCAATGGTCATTCCTTGATAGACAATTTCATCTTTTCCGTCCTCATCCACATCCGCCACGGAGATCGAGTGCCCGCCCATTCCCGAGTAGGGCGACGCATCGGCGAAGGGCGGGTAACTCACTCCAGAGTCAAAAACCCAGCGAGAGCGTAATTCACCACCCCGCCAATCCCACGCGGCTGCAACGGTGCGACCATACACACCCCGACACATCACCACACTCGGCCGCTCGCCATCAAGGTATGCGATACACGCGAGAAACCGATCACAACGATTCCCGTAATTGTCGTTTCCACCATTGCCCCCGATGCCGCCCCAACCGCTGATCGGCTCACGGCTCGGGATATAATCGACCGTTTTGAGCGCCGCGCCCGTCTTCCCATCAAAAATCGTAAAAAACTCCGGCCCGGCAAGAATCCGGCCGTATCTCCGCGAATCCTTTTCCTGATTCCGCCAGTCCTTGCCCGCCTCGCCAATGACCTTGCCCTTGCCGTCGATGCTGCCATCCGCCGTTTTACACGCCAGTTCCGCGCACCCGTCGCCATCCAAGTCATACACCATGAACTGCGTGTAGTGCTCGCCCTCACGAATGTTGATCCCCAAGTCGATCCTCCAGAGAAATTGACCATCCATCCGGTAAGCCTCCAGCACGGGAGTTCCCGTAATTCCGTTGAAGGAATTATCCCTACCCTGTGAAATCCGATGCACCACGATTTCGTAGCTCCCATCGCCATCCAAATCCCCCACCGATGCATCTCCGATCCCATACCCTTTGAGCGGCTGAAGTGGGATATCGATGAAAGGTGCCGCCCAAATCCGCGCATGCGCACTGGCTTGCAGCTCCTTCCCTCCGACAACAGGGCGCACGAAATAAGCGCTCGCCCCCGCCGCCTGATCATCCCCCCATTGAGTCGCCCCGCCCAGCGGCGCGTCATTCACCCGCTTGGCAACTCCGTCCGTCACCCGGTAAAGGTTAAACTCGGTCCCCGGCGCATCACTCCCAAGAAGCCGCCACGCGACGAAATTTCGCCCCTCTCCTTCTTTCACCACCACGAGCCCACGATCCAAATCCTCCAACTTCCGCCCGGCGTGCGCCAGATGACAGAGGGCCATTGCGGCAAATGCCAACCAAGTGCGAAGGAGAGACGGTCGAAAAAATTGCATGGGAATATCGGAGCGGACAACGAGTAAACGCTACCCAGCCACGAATTCTTCATTACCCGTTCGGGGGACACGCGCCCCCGGCTAAGCGGCGAGCGAACCACCCCAGCAGGTTTCACACCAAGCCATCTTTCCGCGCCTGTTTCCAATACGCATACTCAGAGCGATTGAAATCAATGTACTCCGGCGACAAATCGCTCGAATACATTTCATAATCCGCCGCGCCTTGGTTCAGGTGAATGATAATTTCAAATTCCGGCCCAGCGACGGCATCGCGCAGTTGATCCATCGGCGTATCCGCCTGCAGCCCGCCAAGACACGCCGCTTTCCCACCGATGTAAATATCCACCAGCTCTTCGCGAATCCGCGCACGCGAGTAGCCAACCGCATGAATGATCCGCCCCCAGTTCGGGTCGCCTCCATTCCACGAGGACTTGACCAAGGCGGACTTGCACACTGCTTCAGCGACTTTTTTCGCGTCCAAATACGTCCGCGCTCCCGCAACTTTGACGGTGACAAACTTCGTCACACGCTCGCCATCACGCACCACAGCCTTAGCCAGCTCCAGCATCAACCACCGCAAAGCATCTCGGAACTGCTTACAAATCGCACTGTTCCGGCGGATTGCTGGCATTCCGGACGCGCCATTTGCCAACACCATCACGGTGTCGTTGGTGGACATATCACCGTCGATGGTGATGCGGTTGAAACTATCTTCCACGCATTCCAAAACACTTTTCCGCAAGACATCACTTGGCACATTCGCATCCGTGGTGATGAAACACAGCATCGTCGCCATGCTCGGCGAGATCATGCCCGCTCCCTTCACACAACCGCCTAGCCGGACCCGGTGCTCGCCGAGATCCAAGGAAATCGCAATTTCCTTGGCGTGCGTATCGCTGGTGATGATGGCTGCCGCCACTTCCGGGCCGTTTTTTGGACCCAGACCAGCGAGTAAACTTTCATACTTCGGATCAAAGCGCATCATCGGCATCGGCAACCCGATGACTCCCGTGGACGCCACGCCCACTTCACCACGCTTCAAGCCAAGCGGCTTTGCCACCGCATCGCACATCGCATTCGCGTCACGGATGCCCTGCACACCGGTGCAAGCGTTGGCATTCCCAGAATTGGCAATAATCGCACGGAGATCGCCCTTCCGCAGATGGCTTTGGGAGACCCGGACTGGCGCGGCTTTGACCCGGTTCGTCGTGAAGGTTCCCGCGGAACTGCAAGGCTTTTCAGAATAAATCAGCGCAAGATCGAGACGATCGCTTGCTGGATTTTTGATGCCGCAGCTCACGGCGCTTGTGAGGAATCCCTCCGGCGCGCCGACACCGCCTTTGATTCGTGTGAATGAAACGTCCATGGAATATCAGAGAAAGAGCGCCGCAGCTTGCTCAGCACTAAAAATTTTGCAACCCATCATTGGCAGGGAATCCAAGCGCTAAATTAAAACACTGCACGGCCTGGCCACCCGCTCCTTTCCCGAGATTGTCTTCCGCGCTCATTAAAATAACCCGCTCGGTCCGAGAATCATACTCCCAGCCGATGTCGATAAAGTTCGTCCGCGTGACGTTCTTCGTGTCCGCGCAGCCTCCTTTGCCCAACAATCGCACAAAAGCCGCATCCCCATAAGCATCTTCCAAGGCCTCGCCAATCGCACCTGCGATCACCCCGCCACGAAGTTTCGCCGTCGTCGTCGTCACAATCCCGGAATTCACCGGAATCAAATGCGGAATGAAGGAAATGGTGACTTTCTCCCCTGCCGCCAAGCTCAGCTCCTGCTCGATTTCTGACAGATGCCGGTGCTTCGGCACGCCGTAAGCGCGCGCGCTCTCGTTGCACTCACAAAACAACAAACTTAGATCCGCCTTCCTCCCCGCTCCGCTGACACCGCTCATCGAGTTGGCAACGATCGTCTCAGGATCGACCAAATTTGCTCTCAACAAGGGCAGCAATGGCAGCAAAATACTCGTCGGATAGCAGCCCGGAGCCGCAATCAAACGCGCGGCCCGCAGCTCATTCGCCCGAATTTCCGGCAAGCCGTAAACCGCCTCCACCAACAAATCCGGCGCGGGATGCGGGTGACCATAAAATTCCTCATAAACCGCCGCATCACGCAGCCGAAAATCCGCGCTCAGGTCGATGACTCGCAAACCCCGCGCCAACAGCGCACGCGCAATCTCCGCAGCAACACCATGCGGCAGCGCCAAAAACGCAACTTTCGCACCCGTCGCCGCAATCGCATCCGGATCCGGCTCGATGAACTCCAACTCCGCCCCCACCGCTTTCCGAAATCTCGGAAACACCGCGCCCACAGATTTCCCAGCCTCCTGCCGCGAGGTGGCGGCCACCAACTCAACCCCTGGATGCCCTAACAAAAGACGCAGCAGCTCCATGCCTGTGTAGCCACTCGCGCCAACAATAGCCGTCTTGATGCGATTCATGCACCGGGAAATGTCACGAATCCAACCATTTGCCAACCCAAAGTCACAAACACCTCTCTCCACTGCCTGCAAACGTTACGGAACCGTCACAAACCGACTCTTCAGAACCGCCACCCCGGAACATATCACGACCCAGCGCCTGCATGGCCCATGCAGCCACACACTTCCGCCATGACTCCACGTCACCTACCGCAATTTCCGAAGTTTCCCGCTCCCGGCCCCCATCTGTCCTGGCTCCCCGCAACTGCATTTCTCGCTCTCGCTCTCGGTCTTTCCCCATTTTCTCCTGCCCAAGTCGCCTCTCCACCCATCGCGGAAAATCCAACTCCTCTCGAAAACTGCTCCATCACCGGCGAGGTCTCTGACAGCATTTCACTCGATCCCATCTCCGGCGTCATCATCGACATCGCAGGCGTCTCTCAAACCATCGAAACCGACGCCAAAGGGAATTTCACCATCTCCAATCTGCCCGCAGGAAACTACACGCTCGAAGCCACAAAACTCGGCTATTTCACCGAGGTCATCACCCTCGCTGCCATCCCATCCCAAGCCGCCGAAGCACGCTTCAAACTTCGCGCAAAACCTGAAGACACCTCCACGGAGGAAACTCTCCTCGAAGAGGAAACCATCATCGGCGAGTATCAAGCCGACTCTCAAGGCGATTTCAACCTCAGCCTAACTGTTGATTCGCCCGTTCTATCTTCCGGCATGGACCGCGAAGAATTCACGAAAACCGGCGTCAGCGACGCTGGCGAGGCCGTCGCGAAAATCTCCGGTGCCAACATCGTCGATGGCAAATACGCAGTAGTCCGCGGCCTCGCAGACCGCTATGTAACCACCACCTTCAACGGCGCACAAATCGCATCCGCCGACCCATCACGCAAAGCCGTCCAACTCGACCTTTTCCCAACCAGCGCCATCGAGGCACTCAAAGTCGATAAAACCTACAGCCCCCATCTATCAGGTGACTTCGGCGGCGGCGCAATCAATATTCTAACTCGCGTCTTTCCCGAGGAACGCATTCTCTCCGCATCTTCCAAGATCACCTACAACGACTCGCTTGCAGACACCATCCGCACCCACCCGAATCGCTCACTGGGTCTCTTCGGAGATATCGGATCTCCCATGCCCAACGTCCTCGAAGGCCGCAACAGCGCGGGAGAACTCACATTTCTCGACAGTGGAAACTCATCTCAAGAGGCGTTGAAACAACATTGGACGAAGCTCCACGACTCGCAAAACCTCAAACCCAAGGAAGAGGAATCGAATTTCGCATACTCACAATCTCTCACTTACGGAGAAACTTTCACACTGCCTAACGCAATGCGCCTCGGTATCTTAAGCGCATTCAGCCGCTCCAGCGGCGACTCTTCCAACAACGACTACG
>JBEGOB010000436.1:0-11215 GCA_041182265.1 Verrucomicrobiota bacterium
GATACGGCCATAGCCCTTCTAACGCAGCGGGTGAAATTTCGGAACGACCATTCCAATCAGGATAAGGAAAAAGCGCGTTCAGAGTTCCCGAAATTGCCCAGTCCCTCACGCAGTCACCGTCTACAAACGCAGCGGACTCTTGTATAGCCAAACGGCTTTTCAGGCATCCCATTCCAACATCACAAAACGCTTCATCCTCAAGGGTTACAACGCCAATTCCAATATCCGACGTCATCTGCCCGAGACTACACCGGGCTGCATCTTCAATATGCTTCCTCAGTCCAGCCACTCCACCCCCTCCGATGCTCCATGGATGCTTTGCGAAACGCTCTCTTGGGGTATCCTCCACGCTAATGAAAATACTTTCACTTCCAGGGCAATCTAATTGATTCACTATGGATGCCCATACCAAGCCTTTTGCCGGATCCTCCGGCTTATTAGGTTCTGCCTGAACGCCCATAGCGCAACGGATCGTTGATAATATCGGCCGTTGATTCCGCCCGAAAATTATTACAGTCGGCGTGCCGTGTTCTGGAATATGAGCGCCGCCAGTATCAACAATATGTGTCAGATCCCATCGCGGCATGAATGTTTCAATTAGAGTCCTTCCGAAGGTCGCCTTCATGAAGGAGTTTGCAGTAATCTGTCCGGTGTAACCGGCTGACCCGCTGTAAGCCCCACCACCTTGGATCGCGAGATCGAAGAAGCGCTCCATAAATGGAACAGAGAGGGAGTATTTTCCGCTACACGAGGGGAATCGAGCACGGTATAACTCACTGGCAGCCTTGTCCTTCACCGTGATGTAAGGCGGGTTGCCAACCACGGCGTGGTATTGCTGGCCGAGGATGCGGTGGAGTTCCTTGGCGTCCTCGACTTCGAAGTGGTGGGCGGTTTCGTCTTTGAAGACGAGTTCGTCGCCGCCGAAGAGGCTTTCGCGGTCGATGGTGTAGGGTTTCCCCTCGGCATCGAAGCGGGCACCGTGCAGCAGCGAGTCGCCGCAGGCCAGGTTCACCTTGAAATCCGGGGCGCTGCGCAGCCGTTTCACCCCGCAATAGCGCCACGCCGCCAGCAGCAGCCGGAAGCGGGCGATGGCCACGGCGAAGGGATTGATGTCCACGCCATACACGCCGTTCAGCGCCAAGACCGCGCGCTCCTTGTCGCTGAGGTCCGGGCGCTCCTTTTCCCACCGCGCCAGCAAGCGCCGGAAGCCACCGAGCAGGAAGTGACCGGAGCCGCAGGTGAGATCGATCATGCGCACGACTTTGAGGCCAAAGGTGTTGATCGCCGGATCGAGCGTGCGGTCCAGAATGAACTCCTCCACGAAGTCCGGAGTCTGGAGCAGGGCGAACTTCTTGCGCGCGGACTCAGAGAGGTCCTGATAGAGATCGCCGAGGAAGCGGGTGTCCCAGTCCGGATCGGTGAACTCATGCGCCATCTTCCCGGTGCCGGGATCGATGCGCCGCCAGAACTCGATGAAGGCCTTGGCCGCATCCGGCGAGATGGCGGCATTCCACAGGGCATTGTGGCGGGCGTCCATCAGGTCTGGCATGCCCGGCAGTTTCCCGACCTCGCTCATGACATGGGCGAGGTAGTCATTGTCCGAGGCCGCACGATTTTCCCGGAAATAGGCGGCCCGCGTCTCGTCCGCCACCCCGCGGTTCTCCCCTACGCCGGAGAGAAAGGGGCGCTCCAGCAGGTCGTTGTCCTCCAGGAAGCGCACGAACACACAGCTCAGCACCCAGCCGACGGCGGACTGCGTCAGCTCGCCATCCCGCCACACGGTGTAGGCGAAGGCGGTGCGCTTGGCGTCCTTGGCGAGCTGGTATTGCGCCTTGAGCCGGGCATCCAGCGCGGGGATGTCCTTGCACTGCTGGCGGAGGTCGTCTTCGAAGCGAGTGACCCATTTCTTGAGGTCGATGAGGAGAGTTGGGGATTGAATGGGCATGGGGAAGAGAGTGGAAAGTGATCAGCGGGAGAGAAGAGGTTGGAAGAGAAGAGGTTTTTGGATTTCAGTCTGTTTTCTGGTTTGCCGACCTTACGTAAATCATGCTTTCACGCTTATCGGATGAGGTTGAGTTCATGAACCGCTTGGTCAATTTTCTCTTGGAGTTTGATAAGCTTATCTTTGTCCTGGGTGATTACCTTCCTCACTGAATTGAACACAATGGATAGCATTGCGATGTAATCACCAATCGGGTCGGCCACACATCCTGCGGATGAAGCAGACAAGGTGTCTTTCCCACCAATGAAATGAGCGGCCAGAGCCTTCTGCAAATCCTCGCTCGAAATCATCGGGTAGGTATCTTTGACCTTCTTTGCGTAGATCAGGATGTCTTCGTAGTCGGTTGTCATGATGTTGGATTTCTTTCTGATCAAAATGTGAGTCGTGCGGAATGATTGAAGCAATGAGGTATTCAGAACGAGATCAGGGAGCGGTGGCGTTGAAGGTGGTTTCGAAATCGGCAGCGGCGGTCATGAGTTCGTCGAAGGTGGGAGTGTCACCGAAGAACATGGGGCCGAGCATTTCGGCGTAGTCGGATTTCCAGTTGGCAAGGTGTTCCGGTGGTGGGCTCAGGCGGAAGGTGCCGGGTTTGTGGGTGGTGTAGTCCACCCATGAGAAGCGGAAGAAGAGTTCGCGGTGTTCGGCGACGCGACTGAAGAGGGCGGTCTGGGCGAGCGCCCTGTCCCCCACACCGGCGCGAAGCAGGCACCAGAGATCGTAGTAGTGGCGGGCCATGCGGATCTTCCGGGGCTTGCCGGCGGGCCGGAAGGTTTCTTCATGAAGCAGGCAGGCCTTTTCCCAGAAGGTGCGCTCGGCGGAGAGCACGCGGACAGGAAAGGCCGGCGCGGGATCGAAGGCCGGGAAGTGCTCGGTCACGTAGGGCTGGATGGGCTTTTCCTCGTGCGGCCAGTCGTCGGAGCGGGCACCGAGCTCGATTTTCACCACGGGCCGCACGTAACCGGCCGCGCCGGGCGGGAAGACGGACGGGTAATAGAAAAGCAGGCACTGGCCGTCCGGCATGTCCGGATCGACTTCGAGCTGCCAGCCGGAATCACCGAGCAGTTCCCGGATGCGCGATGCGAGAGCGGGTTGCAGCGTGCCCTGCACCCATTCGCGGCAGGCATCCATGAGACCTTCCAGGCGGGCCTTGCGTTGCTTGTTGCTGGGAGCCTTGTCCGGAGCGGCGTCCCCGCCGAAGCCGAGGGCCTCCTTGTCCACGATGATGTCGATGTCCTCAGAGAAGCGTTCGATGAGCTTCCATGCCTTGGAAAGTGAGGTGCCGCCCTTGAAGGTGAGGTGCCCGCCGATGCCGGGCAGGGAGAAGAGTTCGCGCAGCGTCCAGCAGACCCAGAAGTCCTTCTCCACGCTCACTGCCTGCAAGCCCATCGTTTCATCGACCTGCTGGAAGGCAAGGAGACGGCGGGAGGCGGGTAGCTGGAGGAAAGTGTCCATGGGTTCAGTCGGCGGATTCTATCAGGCGGCGGAGCAGGTCGGCAATCCAGGCCGGGGCATGGACGAGGTCCTTGCGGATGGCGGCGTGATCGGCTGCGGTGATGCGGCGGCGCAGGATGGCGGTGACCTGATCATCGACCTGGTCCTTGCCGAGGTGTCGGAGCGCCTGAATGAGCGTGCCGCTGATGCGTCCGGCTGTGGCCATGTTTCGAGGGGTCGTGTGCTGGAGAATGATTTCCCGTTTCCCGATCCGCACTTTGCGGGCCGGGCCGTCGGTCAGGAAGACGATGCGGGACGGCACCTGGTTACAGAGTCCGAGCACGTTGGCCGCATAGGCCCCGGATGGCTGGATGCGGATGGCGTCCCGGGCGACAAGGGCACGGGCAATCGCATCGGCGGAGGGGGCGACCGTGCCAAGAATCGGGTCGTTCACTGGATAGTCATAAAGGCCACGGGCGAGCTGGCGGATGGTGCCGGCGGCCTTGAGGCGGCGCAGGCAGGAGTCAGTCGCCGCCGTGCCACCAAGATCCCGGAAATGCTTCGGAGTAAACGCCCAACCCTTCCCGTGGCCGTAAATCCGGCTGCGTATTTGATAATCAATGGATTTTTGAGTTTCTTGAGTCAATTACTTGACGGAAAAAGTAGGTTTTTTTTACGTCGGATCAAGTAGGAAGTGAGTGACTGAAATCATTCGCTCAGATGGGGATGCTGGTAGGGGGCTTACTGTCCTTCCTCGTTAAGGAGGTCCCGGTGAGTTAGATAGTTGAACACGTCCCAAGAGCGGTATTGGTCCAGATAGCTCAACGGTATTTCATCGCTGGAATCCACTTCAAAATTGTCGAGTTGGATTCCCTGGCAATTCTTAATCAGGGCTTTCAGGGTATCGCCGGCAGCGAGCGCCTTTTTTCTCGCAGCTGGGTTCTCCCAAGTCTCGGGATGCACGACGCAGACACAGTCCATCACGTATTCTGCGTTGGCTGGCAGTTCATTGAAGGAATCGAGACCCACCAGAATCCCCCCGAAGGCAGATCCCTCGCTTTTCATCAGCCTAATCAAGGGCTTTTCAATGCTCTTGGTACGCTTCACAAACTCATCGGGAAATCCGGTCCGGGTGTATCGGTCCGCGATCCACCGGATCATCCCTTTCAAAGTTCCCGAGGGAATAGCAATTCCAGGATCGGGGTGAGCGACCGCCAGCGATTCTCTGCCGATGCGGGCTTTGTTCCAAGCTAGGGCGGAAAAGCCCCGGGCGACGGACTCCGTCATGGCTTCCAAGTGGAGAAATCGCGAACTTTTACCGTCCGTAAGTCCGGGATTGATCGAGTCCACGGTCTGGAGGAAAAGGATTTCCACAAATGGCTCAGTCTGTAAATCCGAGTGGGTGACATCGCAATCCTGGGAGATCACCACCGCATGGGTGGCATCTTCACAGCCACGTTCGGCAGCTAGGGAAAGCGCCATGGAGGACGGCAGGAAACTTCCTTGCCGCCATCCATTGTCCTTCACTTTTTGCCCCGTTGCCATTTGCGAGAGAGAACGAAGATCACCAACGGCTGAGGTTCCTCATGCTTTGTTCCACGATTTCGACCGGTAGCGGCTTCGCGCCCTTCGCTTTCATTCGTTCACGCATGGCAACGGCTTTTCCTCTCAAGCGGGCGGATCGGTCGTTGTCGTCGATCGCCAGACTCTTGAGCAATTCCTTGATCTTGGGAACATCCAGGGTTTCGGCCGAAAGGAGATCCATCACCGATGCTCCTGATTCCGTAGGGACAAAGATGCGCCTGCTGAGAGGGTGGTGAGAAAGCTCCTGCCAGTGGTCGGCCAATTCCAACAGGGATTGGATACGATCCCAACGCTTTGGCTGGGGAGCGCGAGTGCCCTTTACCCAAGCATAGACGGTTGGGCGCTCAACACCGAGCGCTGCCGCGAGATGCTTCATGCCGAGGCCCAAGTGGGATTTGATCCGATCCAACTTTTTCGGCAGTGAATTTCCATCTGCCAGATCTGCGGCGTGTGGGTCGATAGCGACAACCGCTCCATTGGCAGAGGCGTATCGCTCGATCAGCGTGCCAGCATCCGCCTCGTCCAAAGTGATTTCGAGCATCCAGCCGTATGCGTCGTTCAAATCACGAGGATTCCATGGGTCCTCGACAATCTGGACGATGGGCGGAGGCGAGGATAACCAGCTGGATTGCCCCCACATCGTGGGATCATCCTGCCGAACGGGAAAATCGTGTAAATCGAAGGCGGTCATGGTTTATTTCCAGTCGAGTTTGGCGTTTTCAGTGGTGACCTTGCGGAAGGCCTGATCCACGATGTCGTGAAGTTCACCAAGGTTACTCATGACACCGGCAGTGTCGTAATCTTCTGTTTCGGGAAACTCGGAGTAGTGATCGAGATCGAGAATGCCGAATGGCTGCTCCAGCCCCCTTGGCTTGCGCAGCTTGAGTTGAAGCGAGAGGAGATCAGGAGGGATGATCAATCCGCCGGGCCGCTCGGTCGTCCGGACGACCAGCTTCCGGTTGGGTGATGTTTCCATGACGGTCTGGGAGAAGCTGCTGATCCGGGTGCCAAGTTTCTCCAGCGACAGACCCAGAACGGACGATTCAAGGAAGTAGGAGAGTGGCTTCTCAGCGGTGGATTCGATCAAATCGACGTAGCGCAATCCCAGGCGCTCGACGCCATTGATCTTCACCACGTCGTGAACGAGCTGAAGGCATGTCTGCATCCTCCCTGCGAAGTTCTCAAAATTATCGTAAGCGCTGGTGACGAAGGCTAGGCTTCGCTCTCCCACAACGAGTGAGAAATGCCCGGCTTTGTCGGCGAAAACCCAGTCGATGGAATCCACGACATCCGTTTTTCCCATTGGGTCCTGCCGGGTCGCTTTCGTTTTCCGTGTAAGGAGCCGCGGGTAATCGCTGGCTCTCAAGAGATCCTGTAGCTTGGGAATGTAGCTTTCGAGATCCAGAATAGGCGTCATCCGCACTTGGGCTAGCGCGACGATCAACGGCGACTTTGTAAATTCGAGAGCCGAAAGGGTTCTTTTAACGGTGATCATGACAAGTGCTGGTATGAACGTTACACTTTATTTTACACAATTAAAAACGTCCACCTTTCCGAATTTTGCCTAATTTTCGTCTTTTTGATCGATTTGGGGGAGCCTGATGAAACCGGTAGGGGTGGCGAAATTCGGTTTCATGCCACTCCTCCCCGATGAAAATTCCGCGCCCACTGTGGGGTGAGCTGTTCAAACTGGGCCTCGTTGGTGATAGGGACCGCCTCTCCGCAAAGTGTGGGCGTGAGGGTGGCACCATGCCCCGGCAACAGCAGCCACAGAGAATGAGGGCCGGACTGAGTCCCGGTGTCGTTGCGCAGAGCGTCAATCTCGTTCATGCGACCGTAGCGGGCGAAGAGACCAGCATCGGTGAGGAGGATGTCCTCGTTCGAGTTGCGAAGAGTTTCCAGCACTTCGGGCATGGCGCGGCGGACGAGCTCTTGAAGGCGGGTCCAGTCGGAACTGCTTTTCAAGGACGAATCCGCTTTGAGAACGACATCCCAGGGGACGCCGAATTCCGCAGCCTTGCCCTTCATCGCAGTGAGAAAGAGTTCGCTGGCGCTGAGGCGCTTGGCCCCGATGCGCTGCAACTGCTTGACGGCGTCATTCAAATACTTCGGGTCAATGGTCAGGACGAGATAAGAGCCCTGTGCGCGCGCCCGGATGAGTTTTTCCTCAAGCCGCTGCGCTTCCGCAACTTCCTCACTGATGGGTTGACCAGCTTGGCCAATGTCGATGGTTCGGACGCGGGTGCCGATGGTGTAGGAGCTTCCGGTGTTGAATGCGACGTGCTTCGACTTGTAAGCTCCTGTGCCGCCTGCGGCCTTGCCATCCCATAGCAAGGGGAAGCCGACCTGCTCCAGCATGCGGTCGAGCTGGGGCCGACCGGGCAATGGCGCAGCCTGAGGGTAGCGGCTGGCGACGCGGCTGCGGATTTCATCGAGCTTCAGCTCGCGGACACCGAAGAGGGCGCTGCGAGAAAGCGCGAGGGCCCGCTCGGCGGAAAGATCGGGCGGGTAGAGTTCTAGGCGGCTATTGACGCAGACTTTGCCACTGACCGCAGCAGCGAGGTGGGCGCGGCGCGCTTGGTCCGGCGGGCGCACATTTTCGACAGAGGTTTCAGGAAAATGAATTGCCCCAAGGGTCTCGATCACCCGGGAAGCGGTGGGCAGCGGGTCGCGCGAGGCCAGATCCTCACCGGCTTCACCGAGCTGGCGGGCGAAGTCAACGAAGGCCGGATCGACGGAGATGAAAATTACGCCTTGCCGCCGTGACGCGACGAAGCGGGGGGCCTGCAACTGCCGCTCTGTCTCGATCGCTGCGCGCGTGGCAATGGAGGCCATCCGCATCGAGTCCGGCTCAGAGAGCGTGGAGCCACGCAGCAATAGCATCAGGCGGATGAGTTCAAGGTGGGTGGTAACGCCGCCCTGTGAGAGCAAGGTGGCGAGGATGGCCTCACGCAAGCGACTGACAGAGGGGTTCTTGATCCATTTTTCCCGCGCACTGGTGACGACTTGGCCGACGCGAGCACGGGTGACATCCACCTGCGCACCCAGCTCGGTCTGACTTGGCCAGCGCAGGGCGGCGGGATCGTCGGAGGGAGTTTTCCACCCGAGGAAGCGCTCTTGAATTTCGCGCTCACTGCTCTCCAGCCTGCCGGCTGCGAGGATCAGCCCGCGGGCAATGAGATCAACACTGGCGTGTTCGGGTTCGGTCGAGGCGTCCTTGGAAGCTTCATCGATGCGTCCCCGGGACTCGATATCCGGGAATCGGTCGTGGAGCTGCTGATAGAGTTCAACAACTTCCTGACTTGTCTTGTAACCGACGCCGCGCATCCGCCGAATGCGGCCGATGGGGTAGCGCAAGAGGTCAGCGATGGTGACGACCTCCAGCTTATCGAGTACATTCATGAGGCGGACGCTCCTTCCGAGCAGCACGAGCTGCATATCCGGCGTGGCCGTTTTCAAAATTTCGGTGAGCGACAACTGGTCGCCACGCGGGTCATTCTGGGTGGTGATGTGCGTGATCGAGGGCTGATCGATTTTCGCGAAAATCTGCCGCCAAGATTCGAGCATTTCCTCGGTATTGTCGAAGCGGTCCTTGACTTCGCGGGCGAGGGCCTTGCGAAAGAATGCGACCAGCCCATCCCGGAGGGATTCTGGAAACGCCGTTGGGTCCAGACTGACCTCGTCAGGAACCAGATGGGGTGCACTGCCACCGACGCCCCATTTCGGGAAAACCCCGGAACCACAGGCCATCTCGTGCAGGGTCATCGCCGCGCCAAATCGCTCGGCATGATGGTCCCAGCGCGGGTTTTTCCTCAGTCTGAGAAATGGATCGAGGTAGGGTGGTGTACCGAGCCGGATATCATCGGCCGGGCTATTGGTCAGGGAAAAGTCGAAGAGAACAAGTTGCAGCGGACCTTTTTTCACCGAACGAATCCCCAGATTGTCCGGCTTGATATCACGATGCGTGATGCCGAGGCGCTCCAGTTCGTCGATGGTTTGGAGCAGCTCAACACCGAAACGTTGGAGCAAATCGAGATCGAGTTGCCCGTCCAATTTTAGGCGGCGGGCAAGCGAGGACTCGTTGCCTTCGCTGTCGTCAGACTTCTTCATTGAGAAGGCCGGCTCCATGGTGAAGCCCGCGATGCCATCGAAGTTGAGAGGCTTGAAGACCCGCACGACGTTCGGATGCCGGATTTTCTGGATGGTTTCGAACTCGCGTTCGAGGCGAGTGCTATATTCCTGCTTGGCAGCGACTTTCAGCACCTGCCGCTCCCCCTCGGGAGAATCGACCAGCAGGACCTTCGAACACGAGCCCGTTCCAAGGTCGCGGACGACGCGGTAGCCGTAATCAAGCAAGTCGCCCGACTTGGCCGTCCGCGGATCGGCGACCTCGTCACGGTCTGGGGCGGTCATGTCATCCCAGACTTTATCGATTTTTTCGAGGATCTCCTCCGGGCTGTAGCGGAGCGAGCGATCCGAGCAGGCCGTGTATTGAATCAGATCTGCAAGCGCGGGGACGACACCGTTCTGCACGGAACAAAGGTCGAGATGGTTTTTTTGACGCAGTTTCTGATCGAGATCGAGCACCGAGTCAGCCGGCGGCTTACCGCTGAAAAGATAGTAAGCCAAGGCTCCGAGCGAGAACGAGTCCAGCTCCTCGCCCTCGATATTCTGTCCGGAGACGGCCTCCGGGGCGAAAAAGACGGTGGCCTCGTCCTCAACGAACTGGCCGGCATGGAGGGAGGAGGAAAACCGTGTGCGAGTCGCGCCGCTGGAGGTTCCACCGTCGATGAAGCCGAGGTTCCAACTGGAGATTTGGACCCTTGGGACTTCGTCGGGTTCCCCCGGAATCACGATGATGGCCTGGGGCGAGAGGCCGCGGTGGATGACTTTTTTCCGATGCGCGTAGGCGATGGCTTCGGTAATCTGCCGCAGGATTTCGAGGGCGGCGTCGGCAGCAAGCGGCTGGGCCAGACCGGCAATGTAGTGGTCCAGTCGTTGGGCACCCTCCTGCCAACGAAAAACCAGAGCAGGACCGTATTCAGTTTCGGTAAGAGTATCCACCCGAAGAATGCCCGGGTGCTCCATCCGTTCTAGAATCTGGAATTCCCGTTCGGCGGCACGCCGCAAGGTCGAGCGCTCCATTTCCCCTTGGAGTCCTTCAAGGTAAACCCGAACGAGTCGCGGCCCAGATTTGATACGCACATGATGGCCCAGCCACTCCTGATAAGTGCCGAGCGGGCTATCGTGGAACAGCCCGTCGAGAACGTAGTCACCGGCCTTACGGACCTTCTTGACTGGATTTAGGGAAACTTGTCCAACGCCGGTGATGAACGCTCGAATCTGTTCCTTGGTGACGGGCGCTCGTTGAAAGCTACGCAAGCCGGGGGCGTCGCGACGGGAAATCGCCCCAATGATTCCGGGAACCAAGCTGTCCTGTCGGTCCCTGAGGCAAACTCCATTGGCTTGTGGGCCTTCGAGTTGGAGCACATTGTTTTCGTCCGAGCAAAAGATCAGAGGTTCGATGAACGGCACATCGACCCCTCCACGCTTGAAAGCGGCTTGCCGTTCCAGCAGCGATTTGAGCGCTTTGCACTTTCGGTTAGCGAGTGGCAGCGGGTTGTCGCGAGTCTTGTAAGTGGTGCCATCCCGCCAGATCCAACTGCCAGCTTGGCTGGATATCACCCCGGGGAGGCTCTTGATTTCCACGAGAAATGCACCCCACGCCCCGACGACAAGCGCATCCACCTCATAGATGGCTCCGCCTTCGGCCATAAACTCAAAGTTCGACCAAACTTGGATGGAGGAAGATGATGGCAAACCTTTCCGGATAAATGCCAGCGCGTCCCGCTCCCAGGGATATTCAGATTCGGAAATATGGTTCCAGCTTGCCATTAATGTGTTAGGTAATAATCAGGCACGCTTGAGTTTGCGAAAGGCTTCTTACCGAAGTCAAAGTTTATTCAGCACGACTTTGGGCTTCCCAGTTCCCCAGCACTTCGCCTCGGACGATGGTGTAAGTGAGATTTCCGTGATCGAGATCGACGTCCGGCAGGAACTCGTCGTCGAGGGACGAAAGTAGCGACTCGATGTCTGAATCCGAGATGCCAGCGTCCTTGAGGAGGATGACGGTTCCGGAGACGCTGCCGTTTGCGAGGTAGTGGAGATCGACAGCAGCGGCGTCACGACCGTCGATCT
>JBEGOB010000437.1:0-4861 GCA_041182265.1 Verrucomicrobiota bacterium
CCGACTTGTCGGGAATCCACCACTGGTCGCAGAGCGCCATGACCGTATCGGATTCCTCGAGATAGATCAGATCGCTGACCTGGGAGTTCCAGGTTTTCTGCTCGCTGATGTCCGCCTGCCGCGTCCAGGGACCCAACGGCGAATCGCCCGTCGCGCATACCGTCTCCGATCAGAAGACGCCGTCGAAGCGGGCCAGATCCCCCTCGTGCACCACGATGGGACGACCCTCCGTGTCGAGCCAGTCCGTGCCGTTGACGATATGTGTTTCTTTCAGCTCGTCCCCGTTCGTTGACGCCGCGACCGCAGCACCGAGCGACAGGGCGCACAAGACAGACACCAGGGCACTTCTCTTCATTCTCTTTCTCCGTGTGAACGTTCAGCCTTGTGTACCTCAGCGGTTCCGCGGCAAGACAGACTATCCCGATGTGCGCACAAGTTCTTTCCTGTTTGCGCACGCGTCTATGAAAGGACTGTCCCTATTTCCCTTTCTTTCTCTGCCTGTTGAACCTACTGTGCCGGCGTTATCGAAAAGACCGTCGGCTCCTTTGCAATGCGGATTTTCGGCACGCTCAGCAAACCATCAGCGCCGACGACAATCTTTCCGGACTGAAGTGCCTTGCTGCCCGCCATCATCCGCCATTCGTAACTCCGGCCGGCCTTCACAACAAAACGTTGAATCCGGCGCAACGTCAGGTCCGCTTCCGCCGCCGTCGGGGGATCGAACGGGTGGCGCAGTTCCTCCTTGCGTACCAGACGGAGCTCCATCGCCAAGCGATCATCGACGTCCTGGAGGTTCTTCCACCGGAAATAACCGTTGATCTGACCGCGCTGGTCAGGTTCCCGACTGTTGTTCAACCCGGGATAATGCTGATCCGTCGTTGCCCGGGCAAAGACCGGGTACGCCTCATTTTTGCGAATCGTCAACCAAGGGAAATCATAGACCGCGGGATTGATCTCCCCAATCCGGGTGGCGGCATGGGCAAACGGTTCCCAGGCGAACGTCAGTGAATAACCCCTGTTGGCGAAGAGCTGCAGCAACTCCTCCTGCCCAAGGGCGTACCCATCCAAGTGCGAAGAGACATTGACCAGCGGCGGAGGATCCACTGGCAACACCGCCGGCAGGCGATGGCTCATGTGACGAACCCCCGCCGGCACCACGACTGAGACCGCGGCGAAAAGCTCACCATGATTGATTCCGATGCCCAGGCACCCGCTTCCGCCCATGCTGATGCCATTGAGGTAGATACGATCTCGGTCGATTCCGAATTCCCGGACCGCCCATTCGATGGTGGCCAGCACACGCTTTTCCGTGGGCGTGAACTCCGCTTGATATTTCCGTGGCTGGCGTTCGATCGCTTCGTTCCCCCACCACCAGTCCACCTCCCGGTTGGCGCTGCAATCCAGGGACAGGACATAGAACGTGTCATCCCCATAGAACCCTCGTTGATGATGGGCGGCGCAGATCGACTCAAACGGTTCCCGGAAATTCCCCCCAGCGGAATGCAAGACAACACAGAGCGGCGGCGGCGTGAGAACTTTCCCGGGTAACGCCACAAGAAAGTGGTCTGTCCCATCCGTCTCATAACCCCAGCCAGGATCCCGGGAATGTTGATAACGCACCAGCGTCCGCCCGGACCTTGTGGTTTGATCCACCGTCCCGGGCTGAAATCCTTTCCACAGGTTCGGCGAGTGCACTTTCCCCGACCCCTGACTCCTGGCAGTTGCCGTATTCTCCGGCGGGCTCGCGGCATGGATCACGGCGGCACAAATCCAGAGCCCTAGCGTTGCCGCGAGCGCACTTCTTTGCCGCGTGCGTGTGGCCATTAACGCTTCTCCCGGCTCCAGCACTCCAGCAGCGCCTCCGCCATCACACGGTAGCCCGCGGAGTTCAAGTGAATGCCATCCGTCGTGAACTCCTGACCGGCCTTGACCAACGGCGCAAAGGCCGCCTGGGTATCCACGAACGGGACGCCCTCCTCCTCGGCCACCTGCCGCGCCAACTCGCCCATCTCCGGTAATCCCTCCACGAAGGGCGCGAGCGGGAACGACTGTTTCCAGTTCCCCTGTGACGGCGGCGGCGGCGCGACAATCGTGACCGCCACCCCCGCTTCGCGCAACTGCTTCACGATCGCTTTCATGGCGGGCACGTAGCGCTCCTGGTTCTGGAACGTCACCTCGCAGGTGCCGTAGCCGATGACGCAGACCGTGGGCTTGTTCTTCGCCAGATATTCCTTCAGCTTCTCCAACCCCTGCCAGGCCTGCCAGCCGTGCGAGCCCACATTGCTGAAAGAGACCGCGCCATCGCCGGCGCCCAGGCCGGGGTGGTGATGTTTCAGGTCCTGCTGGATGAACTCGACTTCCGGGGCGGCCTGTGCCGTGATCGAGTTGCCGAGCAACATGATCCGGTCGCCCGCCCGCAGGAAGAAGTTACTGGCACCTGATTCCCGCGGCTTGGAGGGTGTCGTCCTGAACGCCGAGATCACCGCCGGAGTGCCTGTCTGCGCACCGGGCTCCGGGCGCCGGGGTTCGCTTCCTGTGGCCGCCGGTTCGAGCGCGAGGATGACGGCGGCATCGGCCGGCATGTCGTACAGGAAATCCTCGCCGTATTTGGAAATGCCCAGGTCGGTACCTTCGCGGGGGTAGACCTCCTTGATCTGATAGAGCGCATCCGGTTTCTCCTCCAGTTGCAGCCAGCGGTTGAGCGGGATGGATGCTCGGACCGCCTGCCCGCCCGCGGAGAAGAGAAAAAGGAAACCGCGATCCTTGATGATGTGCGCACTGCCGTCGAGCGGCACTTCCCCAGGGGCGTCGAACAGGTCGCGCTTGACCTTCAGAAAGGCATGGTTCTCGGTGGCCCAGGCCCGCCATTTCTTGAGAAACGCCCGGTTCTCTTCAATCGCCAGATCCGCGTACCCCGGACCGATCTGGCAGTAGCTGGTGGTGCTGATCGAGCTGATCACGCTGTTCCGGAATGCCGCCGGGCTCCCGCCGAAGATGGCGGCGTAGTTCTTGTAGACGGGGCGGAACCGGTCGTTCTGGTTGTGCCAGGCCTGGAACCGGTTCATCAGCGCCCCGTTGGTTTCGTAATAGTTGTCGTCACTGTTGAAGTGGCGCAGCGCCCATGGCCCGCCGCGCTTGAGGCCGAGGTATTGTTCGAGGCACATCTCCGGATGCCGCCGGCGCAGCTCGCGAACCAGCTTCTGAATGTTCTTCCACTCCTTGTACAGGTTGTCGCCCGGCAGATGCCCGTGGTTTTCCGCATGGCAGGTGTCGAACCCCAACCCCTTCGGGCCGGGCCGGTACATGGGGACTTCCCAATAGCTGAGCCACCGCCCGTCGAACCCCCACCAGCGCGGTTTGTATTGGGTCAGAACGTGGTCGAGAACTGCCAGCAGGTGGTCCATATAGGGATCGCAGGCCGGGCACGACACCTGGCTGCCGAACAGGTATTCGCTGACCTTGCCATCCTCGTCGATGGACGCCCACTCCGGCCGGTTCTTGAAAGACACACTGGGCAGCGAGAAGCTGGAGACATGGACGCCGATCTTTCGGCCATGGTCATAGAGCGCTTTCATCGCCGGCGGCATGATGAATTCGTCCGTGAATTCGCCGGGAATAAACGCGTCGAGTTTCGCCTCCGCGTGATTGGCATGCAGACCGGCTGCCGGCCCGGCCGGGCCCGGCAGGCCGGCGATCCCGCTGTCCTTGGGAAAGCCCATGGGCTCGATGCGCATCCGGTCGATGTAGGGCGGGCTGCCCGGATGGTTGCCACGGCCATACCACGTATGGGCTGTCATGACATCGTGAACACCAGCCTCTTTGAGCCGGTCGAGGATTCCCGCTTCAATCTTCCAGAGCCCGGCCCACCAGCCGTTCTGCCAGATCCAGAAGCCCTCTTCGGGCAGCGGCAAGTCGTCAGGCAGCACGTGCCGCATGAACTCCTGCATGGCCCAGACTTCGCCCCAGTCGAGCGTCTCCAGCGGAACATCCTTCACCGGATTCGGAATCCCGCCTTTGAAATGCTGAACGAGCCCGCATTTCCCGCCCCAGCTCATCAATGCGCAGCGTCCGCGGCCGGGATACGGCCCCTGCGAAATCCGCTGAATGCCTTCCGTGCGGTACACGCCGAGGAAATACTTCTCGCTGACGTTCACCTCCTTTGCGGCAACCTGGTAGTTGGGCGTGTACCCCACGCGAAACCCCTCTTTGCCCCGCTGCTCCAGCTCCCAGTAGGGATACTCGATTCCGGCGAAGCAGCCCCCCTTGTCGCCACGCAAGAACAGGTTGATCGGACAATGCCAGATGGTCTGGTCGTCGTGGAAATGAATCTCCGAGAATGCCGCGGTCGCCATGTCCTCCAGCACCACTGACTTCAGGAAGAAGGGCTCGCCGTCCGCCGCCTCGATCTCCAGCCATTTCTCGATGAAGTGGTCATTGCCGCCGAGGCGATAGTGCAGCGTGATGTCCAGCCCGTTGCCGCTGAAGCCCAGCTCGACCTTCTCCTTCGTGGCCTTGACCGCCCCGGCCTTTTCCGAGCGGAGGATTCCCGCCGCGGTTTCGATTTCAAACCCGATGCCGGTCTGCGGATAGGCGACATCCAGTTGCTTGTCGCGGATGGAATGCACGGCCCCGCTCTGCGGGTCGATCGCGACGGCGATGCGGGCGTTTTCGAGATGCAAAAGCGCGTCTCCGCCACAGGCCGGATGCACACCCACAACCAGCACCCCGGCGCAGGCAACGCAACGTCGGAGCCGCCAAGCGGCAGCCATCAGCGCACAGAAGAGGAATCGCATGACGGGGAGCTCCGGAGAGTGAATGCATCCTGGACCTGACATGTCGCCGCGATATGGTACCTTAAGGC
>JBEGOB010000438.1:0-5267 GCA_041182265.1 Verrucomicrobiota bacterium
AACAAATCCTCGTCTGACGAGTATTCGCCCAGATGCCTATGGCTTGGGATATACCGCTGCCTATTGGCTCCATCTTCTCATGCAGGGGGGGGCATTGCCGAGGCGGAGTTTGTTGATGCCTCCGCTTGGAATCACTGAGCGTGCATCAACGGATGTTGTTGCGAGCAATGATCCTTTGTTCGTGGAGGCTGCGCGATTTATCCGATCGAATGTAAAATTGGGAATCGATGCGAAGGCAGTCGTGAGTCAAATCGGGTGCTCACGAAGTACGCTTGAGGGGAGATTTCGCAGTTTGTTAGGTCGTAGTATTAAGGATGAAATTACGAGGGTGAGAGTGATGAGGGCTAGAATTCTTTTGCGAGAAACGCGCATGACGGTTGAGCAGATCGCGAGCGCATGCGGCTTTGCGACGGCATCTCATTTTTCACGGATTTTCAAAGAATTCGAGCAGACAACTCCAGGACGTTTTCGAAGTGAATGGGATCCATGCGGTCCAACGGGCCTTACCGATATCGAAGTCGGTGATTGATCATTCCGGACAAGGAGATTGCAAGCTTGGGCTATGGTGTATTCGGAAATTGATGATGTTATTAAAAAAATGACTGTTTCCAAAATTATGTTGATGAGAACATCCAAATCAAAAGGATTCACACTTGTTGAAATCCTAGTCGTTATTGCAATTGTTGCGGTTTTAGCGGCACTGGGTGTGATGGGAGTCAATCGTGCTCGAGAAAGTGCGCTAATGGCGGCTAATATTGCAAACCTTCGCAATTTGGGGAGTATGATTCTATCCCTTCAGGAAGACAGCGGAGCATTGCCCCTAGGATACAATTGGTCCACTGGAGAGTCGTGGGCGACACTTGTGGTTTCTCAAGCGACAAATGGGACGGCTAGGCAGGACAAGATTGTTCTTGCGCCCACTGTAGAAAGGGAAATTCCAGCGCAGTTGAATTATGAGACGATTAGCAATTATGCGGTGAACCCAATTATCTTCCCCGACAACACCGTGGATGGTGGAGTGGCATCGAATAAATATCGAACGACGCCACTTAGGCTTGGTCGGCCCCACGAACAAATTTTTCTTGGAGACGCACTGCCGAGGTCGGCCACTGCGAAATATGGACATTCCATGATCATTTGGTGGGGCATGCGTGGTGGTCCAAGTGGAAACAGTTGGAGCAATCCACCTGTGTCAAACCCATCAGCCGGAGACCGTCCAGTCACTTTGCCGAAGGGACTCGTGGACCTCACCACTGATCCTGGGAGTGGTGTTCCAGCGTTTCGAAATCGCGGGAAAGGCCATTTTCTGTTCGGAGACGGTCATGTTGAAGCGCTCGCACCGAATCAAGTGAAGCAAAAGCATTTCGCGATTTCATACTGATTGTTGGTGCTTGGAGACGGGATTTTGTATTCGGTCGTTGCGTCAGTGTTTTTGATTGAACCACCGCGAGTCGAGTCGAGTCGCTTGCGACTGAGCCAGTTTGCCTAATTTGCGGATCGTTGAATGAAGCGTGCTTCTGATTTGGCTTCGATTGGTGAGCCTATTGAGTGGGGCAATTTTATGGCAGATCTGACCAATAGGGCTCGATGCAGCCACCTCGAAAGTGGCAGAAACATTGGGAAGCGCATGTTTAGGTGAGGACTGAAGCGCTCCAGTCATAGATGCGGTTTTTCCCTAATTTGATTTATTTTAGGGTGAAGGTTTAGCCAGATATCGAAGGTGTGAAGCGAAGCCTTATAAAGATGCGACCTGCTGTTGGGTCGATGACCCTAGCTGCAATTTGTTGGCTGTTCTCCTCGATGACAATTGCAGGATTCGGGAGCGCGCTCCAAGCAACCAAGTCTGTGGACCATTCGATGGACCACTCTCCCAGCGCGTCAACTCCTTTGGTCCACGATGCTCTTAAATCGCTATTGTTGTCTGTTTGTAAGGTGCCTGCATCGGAAGAATCGTGACTCATTGGATTGCTTCCAAGCGCGTATTCAAGGAGTTCCGGTCGTTGGTCGCCATCCAAGTCCCCCTCAGGGCTTATGGGTAATCCGGAGCCAAACCAGCGGCTCGACCATTCTGTAAAAGTCTCTTTGACGATGACTTTGGTGCTTGTTGAGATCATCTTGCCGCCGCGCATTGCGTTCACCGTGTAGGTTGTGGTGGAGCTTGGGTTGACTGTTTGCACAGGATTTCCCCCGAGGTTGTGGGACCATGCCAAGACGAGTGGATCGTCATCGATTGGGTCGAGATGGAATCGTGAATTTGCATCCGTGCTATCCGCCCAAAGAATTGGCATTCCTGTGGTCCCGGAAATGTTGAGGACGAGGCCGGATAGCGGGTTTCTGACCTGATAGCGCGATTCATCCACAGCCTCGAAAATCCATTGACTTTCGAGGCCACTTGCTAGGGTTTGGACAACTGAAGTGCCCTGTGTGAGTGCACCATTCATCGGTCTTAGGCACAGTCCTGAAGTGATGGAACGAATCCAACATGGGCGCCCCGCTTCCGGGAATAGCCAAACTCTTCCGCTCGCTGGTTCGACGAGCTCCCATTGTTCTCGATCTTCTCCGACAGGGAGAGTCATTGAGAGGTTCGCTGAGGAGGTGGATGCGATGACTGGATCTCGATCTGAAGGGACTAGGCGGAAACGGAAGGGTTTAAGCGTTTCAGATAGAGCCGGTCTCAGTGTGACCGCGGCACGAGGGCGGCTGATGATTTGAGCTGGCATACTTCCGATTCTGTGAATACTGGCTTGTCCATCGAGTCTGAGTCGGTTGCTTGCCCGATCGTTTCCAAGTCTAGCATTCACTTGAACCCAGCGGTCCACAGATTGTGTAAATGTAATGACTGGCTCTGAGCCAAGATTGTCCGCCCATTGGTAAGACGCGGATGGGTCGATCCGGGTAGCAGCGAGAGCGCTAGGCCCGGCTCGCCTTATGGCAACCGTGGGTCCATTGCTGGCGAGGACCCTTCCGGTGTTTGGGTGTGTTAGGTAGAGTCCGTCGCTGGAATTATGCACATCCCATGCATTTGTCTGAGAGCGTAGTCCCTGATAGAAAAATTGGTCGTTATTATCGATGCTTAGATACATTCCATCTGTCATTCGCCTGATGAAATAGCGTCCATTTTGTAAGTTTCCATTTGGTTCGGAATTTGTAGGTTGGAACACCCATTGAGTGGATGGATGGATCGTCGGGAGGATGAAAACTCCATTTTCATAGGTTGCTCTGGCAGTCACTTGCAGTGGGTTATTCTCGGATTGGGAGAGGGCTACGGTCAAACGAAAGGGTGTATGGGAGAGCTCGCCAACGAATGTGGTGACGCTTTTAGGTGGCAGAGTGGTCTGGGATTCGAAAGATTTTTCCTGACGGAGATTGCGACCCCGGTCTGTCACCCACAGATCCCAACTGAGGAACCTTCCCGGATGATTTGAGAGTTGTGCGGGTAGATTGACTACGAGCGGTGCATTCGAAAAGTTAGCGGCGACGATGACCGCTCTTTTTTCATCAGGAGACAACCACGAGGAACTCATCAATCCGTTCAAGTCATCATGCCCACCCGAGTCCAATCGACGATATCCAGGGCGGATAAATCGACTGAAATTTCCAAGAACCCACATGATTTTCGAGTCGAATAGCCGAGGATTGGTGTCGCTTACCTGATCAAAGTCGGTGTAGATCAGTCCGTCTTTGTAGTCGTGTGGTGATAGTGCGAGCCACCAACTCCACGCTGAGACGTTAGCAACTGTTAAATCTTTGTGGATCACTCTGAATACGTGTTGTGCTGGCTCGAATTGGAGATCTCTGCCATTGCCGTAGTTTCCGAGGATACAATATTCCGATTGCTTGAGACGGACTCCGCGTGAGGCGGCATTTTGTGCGGCTAGGCTGCGGAGATTGGACTGAAGCGTTGGAATGTCGTCCGTGAAATACGAATGATATGCTGCTACCGGCTCGATTTTTCCTGAAAGTGCAGGATTGTTGAAAAGGTCTTTTAGGTATTCACGATATTTCCCGTAGCCTGCCGCGTTGTTACCACCATTCCAGGCTCCGCCGCTGTATTGTTGGTGGTAGCTGTCATCGAGAAGTGGATTCACTTGTGCATGTTCACCTATGAGAATTTTGGTGGTTGAGCTGAGTCCGGCAGTTTCCAATTGGGCGTGAAGCGCGGTGACAACATTGCTGATATCGGCTGCGGTCGCGCGGTCACCTTCCTGGGATCCGGACTCCCAGTCCCATTCAGGTTCGTTGATCGGACTCACATGATCGAATGTGATGTTTTCGTTGTCTCGAAAATGCGTAATAATGTTGGTCAGGTAGTTGGCATACGCATCGATTTGAGTTGGATCAAGGTTCGTGCTGCCGATGGTGCTGGTGCAGAATGTTCGGCCGCTTTTCGTCATCCAATGGGGGGCTGAAAGAGATGCTAGAGTGAGATTTTCAATGGCCAAATCACGGGCACGACGGAGGAACCATTGCTGTCCTTCTCGCCGCGACCAATCATAAGGCGCGGATGCGTTGAGTTTGATTGCTTCAGGAAAACGCCAGACAAACGGTTCCGTCGTTTGATTTCCGGTAGCAATATCTCCACCGCCAAAATCGAACCGCAAATTGGACAAGCCGATGCCTCCCGCTTCGGACATCAGCTTCAAGGCGAGTTTCTCTTTTGTTTCCACCGGCCAGAGTGAGGTAGGATCGATCGTCCAAAACATGGATGCACCAAAATCATCAATCACCTGCATCGAAGTGTTTGTATCAGCTAGCAGAGTTGCATCAGGACTGTGTAAATTCCCTTGGGTGAAATGCACTGCGGTTAAGGAGATTTGGCAGCCCGGGGCGGCGGGATCCAGTGCGCTCAATGTGAGGGTCTGTCCCAAGGACGCTTGAATGTTTGAAAACTGATAACGAACCGTTGTGTCACCTGTCCATGTTTGTGTGACGGACCAGGTTCCCGTTTGGGCATTGTAAGTTCCTGTGCTGCCCTGTGGATCCGCAAGAAAGCCAGCCAGAGTGACGACTGCCCGCGTCCATTTGACCTCGAGTCCGCTTAATCCTACATCCTCGGCGAGGTCTAGCATCAATGTCTCGTCTGCGGGGATTTGCCCGTCCGCATCATCTAGCGCCAAGGGATTTACCCCTCCAGACACTCCGAAAAACGAAGTTCCTACGCCAAAAAATGTGCTGGCGCGGAGTTGAATTCGTCCGGTTACGTCGGACTGCATTGCCTGCCCCTCGGTAACATCCGCGAACGTGATGGAGCCTGCGGAGACTGGGAG
>JBEGOB010000439.1:0-4175 GCA_041182265.1 Verrucomicrobiota bacterium
TCCACGGCACCAATCTCCATACGGATCACTTTGAATTGCCCGGCGAAAGTCTTGGCTGCCTTCTTTACCGTCTCGTTTGCAATTTCATCCAGGCACTCAGAGTTTTCCGCCAGAGCGGAAATGACTGCCATCAAATGACTCTTACCGGATCCGTAGTTGCCGACGACCATTACGCCTTTGGTGTCGGCATTGCCTGCGAGAGCTAGGTTGGGAAAGAAGACTTCCGATAGGCGCTGCTCCATGTCCTTGGAAATTACATAGGAACGGACGAGTTCCATGGCCTTCTCGCGCTTGTCGCTCTCACGGAGTTGGACAATGGACTCGATAGGGTCGAATTCGATAAGTTCGGAGTAGCGCATGGTATTGTGGTGGTAATATCAGAGAAAGTGAACAAGCGACTCAAGGTCTTGTTTCAATGGTTCCATGAAGGCGGGATGGTCAGGGGAGCCGAAGGTGAGTTGGCCGTCTTTAGTCAAACCAGGCCATGCCGCAACGAGGAGAGCATGCCGAGACGCTCTTTTCACCAGAGTAACCGGGTTGATGCGCAGGCTTGGATCGAAGAGGATTTCCAGATGATTCAGACAAGTGACAGGACAAGACGATCCCCCAAGACATGCGGTAAAGCATTCCTCGATCGAAGCAGTGCGTAGAGGAGCAGGAACTTCAAGCAAGGCTGCCGACAGCCTCTTGCCCACTTCAACAAAGACGCCATCCTCCGTCTCAGCCAAGGCGCGAAGTAGGGACGAACGCTCCGAATCCGTCCCACCAGCCAGCCAAACCAGCCTGTAATGCTCGCTGCGTGCGCGGGCAAGATCGGCTTGGAGTTCGGGAATTTTATCAGAGTAGGGCATTACAAGTGATTCAAGACAGTCTTAAGTGTGGTGTATAGAGCGTTCAGTCATCTCGCCCGGATAAATATCCGCCTGATAGGTAAATGGCGAGGATTTATCTGGATTTTCGGCAACTTCGTCGTCATCAAGTGCCCTAACTTGGCGGCGGCTAATCTGGTCGCTGACGGTGAATTGAATGCCCCAGCCGTCCTCGAACTCGTGAAATGGATCCTCATCTAGCGGCATCACGTAGGTTTTTAGGAATATGCGGACGTCGGGAATCGACTTACGGTCGTTCGTGTCGTCTAGGAATCCCCTGCTACCGACCAAATAGCCGACGCTGGACTTGCTCAGGTGCACCCTGAAAGGCCCGAACCTGGCAGATGTGCGGTAAAAGAATCCCATGGGAAGAAGAAGTAGTCCGGTGCGGTTTTTGTTTCAGGTGAATATGAACAAATTCACGGGCAGCCCCTCAAGCCCAATCAGCGGTGAGGAGTTGAATTTATCGTTAGAACAAGGAGACTCGAATCGTTGGAAAATCATGGCTTCATGAGAATGCGGCATGCGGATGGGATCGATACAGGGAAATGTCAGGGCATTGTTTCGCGGCCTAATTTTGACACTGGGGTGGGACAACTGAGGGGGGAGGAAGGGAAATTCCGGCAAATTTTCCCGCGAGTCTGCCGACTGATGTCCAAGGTTCATGGCCCGACGTCCCGCAGCTTCGCGTGGATGCGTGCTTGGAAGAGTGGCACGAAGGCACCGGCAGACTTTTGGAACGGCATTGCTGGGAGCGGGACGAGTGTCCGGAGGAGGGTTTGCAGGCGCTGGAAGGCCTTGGAAACTCGATCGTAATCGGGTGAGGAGCTGGGTGGGTTCCGCCATTCGCCTCTGGCGGCGAGGGCCATCAGGATGCCCAGCGGGTGTTCCGGGCCGAGCTGGGTTCGCTTGGAGAACGCGTAGCTGCCGTCTTGGCCGGGTGCTCGGAGGTGGATGGTTTGGCCGCCGGTGATCTCGATGGTGACCTGGCTCCAGGTTAGGCCGTTGCCGGCGTGGATGACTGCCCGGACCTTGGGCTCGGCGGGTCCGCGAAACTTCGTGACGGTCGGCAGTGGCACCCGGGCCGTTGGTTGAGCCTCGATTTGGGCGAGACGCTCACTCAGATCGACAAACTCAAGGCGGTTTCGGACGCGTAGGGCTTCCAGTTCCTTAGTAAACCAGCGTTGGGTGGGAAACAGCACGGTGGATTCTGTTCGAACAGAGAGTTCACGGAAGAGGTTTTGGTAATCGCCGAGATGACCCGACGGCAGAAAGAGCAGCACCGGGCTCACCCGTCCGAACGGATCTTGGCTGGAACCGACTCGACGAAGATCCCCGTGGTTTTCCCATGCTCCGTAGTCAAAACCGATCGCAGTTGCCAGGGCGCGGGCGATGGCTTCCCAACGCGGCTGCATTTCGGCCACTTCAGCAGCCTTGAACGGGATTGGCGGCACTCCTAGATCTTCATCCACCGCGACGAAATCCTCGTCCCCATCCACCATCAGCTCCAAATGGCGCGGCGGGTTGTGCTGGCTGAGGACGGTCGATGCGGCGCGCCCTGTGGGTTTCAGAAACCGGGCACATGACTCCCAGTCATCACCGAGGTGGTGCCGCCAATTGCAAACCGCCGACCCGTGGGCCCCAAGCGACTCAAGCGCTTTCAAGAATGATGCTTTCATGGTGATCGTTGAAAAAGCCGCGCTCGGCGAGCCAAGGTTCGATGGCATCATCGAGGTGGATTCCGGAAACCTTGTCGCGGGAAGGGGTGAGGATCACCGGGATGAGCCGGCGTCGGGCCATAATTTTGAAGTCGATCCGCGCTTCCAGCAGGATGGCGTTTTGCAGCAGCAAGGGGTTCAACCCGGCAATGCCAGCAAAGATGTTTCCCCTTGTGATGGCGACCTGGTTGCCGAGGGGAAGCTCGATCTTGATCGAAGCCAAACCGGCGAATTGGACGCGCGAGTTAGGGTTGCACTTCAGGATGGATGGGCCTTCCCGCAGCGGTTCAAGCGAGTAGCGCTTGGAATAGACAAGGGCCTTGGGTGATGCATGAAAAACCGTGCCGAGTGCTTGTCGATACAACTCCTGCAGGCGGCGGCCGATACCCGAAATTTGCCATTCGTCCGTGTGGTGTCGATAATGGGCGATATCAACCCGCTCAGGACGGAGGATTTTAAACGATGAGCTTCCGTCCTCGTCGAACACGCCGATGCGCTTGAGTAGGTCTCCATGTCGGATCACGAACGAGGTTCCACCCGGTTCTTCGCGGACGTGGACGCGGCAAATCCCGGAGCGAGCGTTTTCCTCGAACCACGGTCCGAGGAGGCTTTCCAGCTTTGCGATCCGCTGCGCGGTTGGCGGCAGGAACTTCAGTGATGGGTTACTGGAAAGAGACAATAACGAACGTTTCGCCTGCAGCGCCTGTCGATCAAACTCGCGCCAAGCGATGTCCGGGGCGTGGATGAGAATTTTGACCGCTAGGTCTTCGTCGCTGTCATCCAATTCCCTCAGCCGATTGACGAGCGACTCGTAGCCGTCCTCGAAATTGATACTGCTCTGAGAATCGGAAATCAGGTCGAGCAATTCGAGACGTTCGACGAGTTCCGGCGGAGTGGATTCCACGGGTGAGGCGATCACCGAGACGATTGGATCGAGCATGGGGGCCGGACCGCTGAGACAATCAAGTGGCGCACCCCGGGCGGCAAAGTGCTCGGCGAACGGTGAGAGAAGGGCGGCAATACTCGAAGGCTTCAGCTTGGAAAGGACGCCGGGGCGGACGATACGGGGAATGCGGATGACTGACATGGATCGACTGGGTGGGCTTTAAGTGTTCGATTGAACAAAAATTTGACCCGTGTGAACTCAAAACTTTGAAACCACGGAAAATCAAGGTTTTGACGACCTGAAAATCATTAGGAAATCCTAACGAAAAAGATCAGCTAGAGCAGGACGCCAGATCTGTTTGAACGGTATTTCCGGACAATCCGGACATTCCGGACACATTCCGGACACATTCCGGACACATTCCGGACACTTTCCGGACACTTTTCCGGACACTTTTCCGGACACTTTTCCGGAGTTTCCGGACATGTCCGGAAGCGCTGTGAAAAAATGTCCGGAAATTTTATCGCTGGTAATCAGTGGATTACAAAAAATCCGGACACTTTTCCGGACACTTTTCCGGACATGTCCGGGCAAAGGGGGTGACGGCGGGCAATTGACACCCCGCCGCATTCGCAAGATGCAAACCACATCCAAATCCACCCATCCCCTGGCCATCCGCCGGGGCAAAATCACCCGACCTCA
>JBEGOB010000440.1:0-3937 GCA_041182265.1 Verrucomicrobiota bacterium
GCATTTCCCAGTTGCGGAGTTCATCGATGTAAGCGCGTTCGAAATTGAAGGTGCCGGAGCTGCGAGGGAGTTTCCAAACGATGCGCCACTCGCCCACGTTGGCGGCGGGATACGAGGCGGGATGGTCGAGAATGGCGTAGGCGTAGATGCCGGTGTCGCCGCGCCTGAGGACATAGTGAAGCTCGATGTCAAAAACGTGCTTGTATCCCGAGCTGTTGTTCCAAGTTCGTTTGAACGAGACATCCACCATGTCGTCCGTCTGAGTTGTGACGCTGAAGAAGCAATTCGAAGGTTGTTCGTAGTTTGTGCCGCCATCCATGCTGTAATAGATGGGATTGGCGGGGTCCACCATTTGGGTGCCATTGAAAAGATAGGACGACACCTTGCCCGAGCTCTTTTGGATGACGGCGGTGATGACGCCGTTGGAGAGAGTCGCGGTGGTGCTGGTGCTTGTGAGGGTGACATTGTCACCGATGCCGGGGCTGCCGCCACCGGGATCATTGGCACGGGCGGGGCAGGTGGCGATGAACAGCAGAATGGCGGTGGCTAGGACACGCTGGAGCAGGAGTTTGAGAAGGGTTTAGATTTGAGAATTATCCGAAAGCTGGGCGGCCCGTCCATTGCTCCAAACGGGTGATCCTCCGTGGCTTTAGGAGGGAGTTTTCCCGCCGCTGCGGTGGCCGGGAGTCGCAAGAATCTCGATGTAAACTGAGGGGCATGCCTGGGCGGCGGCTTGGTCGATGGCGGGGATGATTTCCTCGACGTGTTTAGTCTCCGGGGTGGCCTCGCCTTGGCCGACCTTGCAGGCGAAGTCCCAAAAGTCGGTGCCTTCGGGGAGGGCTTTGCGGCGTTCGCGTTTCAGGTATTTGCGGACGTCGTTTTTGATGGATTCCACGACGCGAGCGGGTTGGTGCGTGGGCGATGTGAGAGGGAAGACTTTTTTCATGGGCTGAGCTTGTGTCGGGCAGAAAGGAATTTGTCTAGGCGGGAAATTGAGCGGGACGCGTGTTTTCGGAGTGGGCGAGGGGGATTCTGAGGGAAAAGCATGCGCCGCCGTGGTGTTTTTCCAGGTATTGGACGGAGCCGTGCATGGCGGATGCCAGTTCGCGGACGATGTGGAGACCGAGGCCAGTTGAGGTTTCGCCGCCGGTGGGACGGTTGCTGAGACGAGAGAATTTTTTGAAAAGGAGCGGTCGTTCCGAGGCGAGGACGCCGGGGCCTTGGTCATGGATGACGAACTCTCCATGGTGGGCGTGGGTGTGGACTTCGAGGGTGACGACGCTGCCGTTTGGGGAAAATTTGATGGCGTTGGAGATGAGATTTTCGAGGCAGCGTTTCAGACTGCGGTGCTCAGCGGCGACGAGAGTGGTGGGCCGCGTGTTGATGAGGCGGACGGCGATGGATTTCCCTTGGATGTGGTGGTCGAGCGACTTTGCGGCGAGTTGGGCGCTTTCCAGGAGGCAGATCGGGCTGGTCTGGAGGGTGTCTTTCACGGATTCAAGCTCAGCCGTTTGAAGGAGTGATGAGACGATGTCGAAGGCGCGGACCGAGGAATTCTGGATGCTGGCGAGGAGTTGGTGGTGGCGCTCGCCGAGGTCTTGGAACTGCTCCTTGAGCATGGTGGTGGCGAGGTGGATGCCGCTGAGCGGGTTTTTTAGGTCGTGGGCGACGATTTCCAGCAGGCGTTTTTGTTCCAAGACCGCGTCATCGAGGGCTTTGAGGGATTTGCGGAGTTTGCTATGGAGCTCGACACGCGAGACCAATTCCGGGCCGTGGAATGGCTTGGTGATGTAGTCCACGCCGCCGATTTCGAGTCCCTCGGTGGTGAATTTTTTATCGGTGGCTGCAGAGAGAAAAATGACGGGGATCTCGCGGGTGACCGGGTTTTTCTTGAGGATTTTGCAGAGTTCGATGCCGGTCATGCCCGGCATCATGACATCGAGGAGGATGAGATCCGGGAGGACGGATTCGAGTTTGAGGAGTGCCTCCTCGGCGCTTTGGGCGGCGATGATTTCGTGGCCGTGTTTGAGGAGGAGTGCCCCGACGACTTGGATGTTCTTGGGCTCGTCGTCGATGACGAGGATGATCGAAGGTGTGGCGTGGGGGGAGCTTGGATCAGTCATGGGGGCTGTGGAGCGAGGCGATGATCTCGGGAAAATCGCGGATGAGGCGTCCGGATTCGGAGAAATTCATGGTTTCTGCCGATTCCGTGAGAGCTTGGGCGTAGGCGGCGAGCGTGGGCGAGTGGTGAGTGCGTGCGATTTCCGCGATTTGTTGGGAGAAGCGGATCGTGCCTTGCGCGGGGACGAGTTTCGCGAGGTCGGGCCAGACGGATTCGAGCAGAGAGTTGAGTGCGGCGCGGAGTTCCGCGGCAGCGGGTGCGAGCGCTTGGGGGACGTCTGGTGAGGTGGCCGGCGCGATGGCGGGGCGCGGGGTGAACTTCTCTGGGGGGAGGTCGTCCGTGGTGGCGGTGCACGGGATTTCCAAGGAAAATGTCGAGCCCTTGTTGACCGTGCTTTCGGCGGAAATTTCACCGCCCATGGCTTCGGCGAGGCGGCGGCTGATGCTGAGTCCGAGGCCTGAGCCTTGGAATTTCCGGCTGTCGATGGAGTCCACTTGGTAAAAAGCGCGAAAAATTTCGGGGAGTTGTTGTTTTGGAATGCCGATGCCCGTGTCTGAGACCTCGATGCGGAGTCGGGTGACTTCGTTGGAGACGTCGCGGAGCGTGCGGATGACGAGCTTGACGCTGCCGGTTTGGGTGAATTTGAGTGAGTTTCCGACTAAATTTACGATGATTTGGCGGAGGCGGAGGGCGTCGAACAAGAGGACTGGCGGCGTGTCTGAGTCGATGGAAATGGAGAATTGCAGGCCTTTTTCGTAGGCTTGGAAGGCGAAGAGAGTTTCGATGCTGTGGACAAATTGGGAGAGGGTGACGGGTTCGGGTTGGATGGGGATGTTGGAGGCTTCAATTTTTGAGAGGTCGAGAATGTCGTTGATGAGCGAGAGGAGGGATTTACCGCTGGATAGGATGGCGGCGGTGAAGTGCTTTTCCTTGGGGCTTTGGACGGAGTCATTGAGGAGCTCGCCAAAGCCGAGGATAGCATTCATGGGTGTGCGGATTTCATGGCTCATCATTGAGATGAATTCGCTGTTGGCGCGGTCCGCATCTTCCGCCTTTTCCTTTTGGGCGCGGAGGTGGTTTTCGCGGTCGCGTGCGGTGAGGAAAAGGAGGAGTGTGATGACGCTGAGGATGCCGGCCGCGATGGCGATGCCGTTGGAGACGAAGATTGTGAGGTTGGTGCGTTCGAGGCTGTTTTCGAGTTTTCCCTGGTTTTCTTGAAGGGATGCGAGTTCGGTCACGCGCATTTGTTCGATGAGGCGGTGGATTCGTGTGCGGTGAGCAAGGGCGTCGGTCGTGCCTGTTGCAGAAGTGAGTGGGGACGCGGTTTTGGGTGGGGCGAGACTGAGGGAGTCCTTCATTTCGGCGATGCCGTCGCAGATTTTGCGGATTTGGTGCACGTGGGGTGGGTGAGAGCAAGTGAGCGCGGTGAGCGTCTCGACGTGGGAGTCGATGATGGCAAGTGCCGTTTGATGAGGAGCGACGAGTGCAGGGTCTGCGGAGAGGGAGAAGTGAAGTTTACGGATTTCCAAGTCGAGCAGGTCGCGGAGAGTGTCTTGGAGGGCTAGGACAATTTCGCGTGAGTGCGCGACTTCGCTGGATGCGGCGAGGTTATTGCGTGTGTTGATCGCGGAAATGACGAGGCCATAAGTCACCGTCGCCAGCGCGATGACGGCGGGAATGAGGTGCCTCAGGTAAAGTTTGCCAGACATTCGCGGATTTTCCTTGGGATTAGGGTTTTCGGCAGCGGTGGATAAGGCAAGGCAATTAGGGTGGTTTGCGAGATCGGTGGGATGGGGGGGGAAATCCCCATTTAGG